>NZ_JBHYTK010000069.1:0-39156 GCF_042749255.1 Streptomyces sp. NPDC059524
TCCACGGTCAGGTCATCCGCGAAATGCCGGTCACCGGTCGCGTCCGGCACGTACTTCACGGTGACAACGATCCTCAAGCTCACGCCGGCTCTCCTACTGCAATCGTCTTGTACTGGGCGCACCCCAGCTGCCTGCGGCTGACTTCGCCTTCTTGCAGGCAGCATAGGCGCCTGAAGCGGACTCTTCCGGTCGGGGCGGCCCGCGCTCCGAACGAAATATTACTCACCAGTAGTACATCCGCTGCGCGCTCACTAAGCAAGCGCTTTGCGGTGTGACATGGCCAACGCTCCGTAGTCGCGCGGACCGGGAACTCTCAGTCGCGCAGCGCGTTGAAGCGACCCTGGTGGTAGAGGAGCGGGCGGCCGGCTCCGGCCGGGTCCCCGCAGACCGCCTCGGCGAGGACGATGCGGTGGTCGCCGGCGGGCACGCGCGCGATGACCTTGCAGACGAGCCAGGCGAGGACGCCCTCGAGGACCGGCACCCCGTGCGGGCCCTCGAACCAGCGGGTGGGCTCGCCGAAGCGGTCGGCGCCGCTCCTGGCGAAGGTGCCGGCGAGGTCGGCCTGGTGCTCACCGAGTATGTGCACGCCGACGTACTCGGACTCGGCGACGGTGGGCCAGCTGGAGGCGCCCAGTCCGATGCCGAAGGAGATCACCGGAGGTGTGGCGGAGACCGAGGTGAGGGAGGTGGCGGTGAAGCCCACGGGTGCGGCACCGGCCGCCGTGATCACCGCGACGCCGGCGGCGTGCTGCCGGAAGACGGAGCGGAGCAGATCGGGCGTGGCGGGGAGCGCGGTGCGCAGATCGGGCGAGGCCGTCATGGAATTGTCCTTCTGCTGGAGGTGCGAGCGGGGGCCGTGGCTGCGTCAGGAGCCGGGACAGCGCGCGCTGGAGCACCTCGCCAGGTCGACGTGGACCCGCTCGAAGAGAAGGAGTTCCCAGAACATGTGGTCAGACTGACGATGCGTGACGCATGCAGTCAAGCGCGTTCCGTCATCTGGGAGCAGCATCACGTGCGCGGGGCTGGTGTCACGCCGCGACGGCGGCGCCGAGCGCCGCGATGACGTCCGCCCGGCGCGGCTGCCCCGCCGCCCGGCGGACCTCGCGGCCGGCCGCGTCGAGGACCAGCACGGTGGGCGTCTTGACGACGCCGACGGCACGGACGAGGTCGAGCCGGTCCTCGGCGTCGATCTCGATGTGCGAGACACCCGGGACCATGGCCGCGACCTCGGCGAGCACCCGCCGGGTGGCCCGGCACGGCGCGCAGAACGCGCTGGAGAACTGGACGAGCGTGGCCCGCTCCCCCAGCGGGGCCGCCAACTGCTCGGCGCCCAGACTCATTTCACCTGCGGCCACGCCGCTCCTCCTTCACCCGTTTTCCTCTTTCCAGCGCGCAAACGCCCGCGCTGATTCCCGCCCACGTGACAAGGATCTCGCGCGGCGCAGGAACCAGGACTGGTCACCCGGCCGTTCATGGGGCACGATCTGCGCAAGCCGGAAAACCTACGGCTGCGTAACTTACCGCCGGGAACGACTCCACCAGGAGGCGGATTCCCCAGGCAATCAGAAGGGTCCACCCCCTCCATGGCAGAGCTCGTCTACCGTCCGGTCATCGGCGTCGCCAAAACACTGTTCAAGGCGCTCGACCTGAAGATCGACTGCCAGGGCTCGGAGAACATTCCGCGCTCGGGCGGCGCCGTCCTGGTCAGCAATCACATCGGCTACCTCGACTTCGTCTTCGACGGTCTGGCGGCGCTGCCGCAGAAGCGCCTGGTCCGTTTCATGGCCAAGGAGTCCGTGTTCCGGCACAAGGTCTCCGGTCCGCTGATGCGGAGCATGAAGCACATCCCCGTGGACCGCTCGCAGGGTGAGCACGCGTTCCAGCACGCGCTCGCGTCGCTGCGCTCCGGCGAGGTCGTGGGTGTCTTCCCGGAAGCGACGATCTCGCAGTCCTTCACGCTGAAGAGCTTCAAGACCGGTGCCGTGCGCCTCGCGCAGGAGGCCGGCGTGCCGCTGATCCCGATGGCGCTGTGGGGCACCCAGCGGATCTGGACGAAGGGCCGTCCGCGCAACTTCAAGCGGCAGCACATCCCGGTCACGATCCGGGTGGGCGAGGCCATCGAGGCGCCGAAGGACCAGTACGCGGGCGCGATCACCCGCCGGCTGCGCGACCGCGTGCAGGAGCTGCTGGAGGCCGCGCAGCGCGCCTACCCGGTCCGCCCCAAGGGCGCCGACGACACGTGGTGGATGCCGGCGCACCTGGGCGGCACCGCGCCGACCCCCGAGCAGATCAAGGCCGCCGAGGCGGGCTGAGCGGACTGAGTCACTCCGGCAGCGCGTCGGGCAGGTGCTCCCACAGGTGGGGCCGGTCCGGCGCGCCGCGCATCACGTCGAGCACGACCGGGTGCGGCGCCGCGAAGAGCCCCGGATAGTCCAGCTCACCGGCCTCGTCGTCGGGCAGGAACGCCAGCCGCTCACCCTCCAGTGAGAACTGGGCGTCGATCCCGCCCACGTTCCCCCGCACGTCCTGGCGGTGCCAGGCGCCGTGGAACCGTACGGCGACCAGCCCGTGGACGCACCAGCCCGTCCCGGCGTCGTACGTCAGGCGCTGGTAGCAGAGCGCCGTGGGGATGTCCTCGGCGCGCAGCAGCGCGGTCAGCGCGTGGGCCTTCGCGTGGCAGATCCCGGTGCCCTGCGCGAGGACGTCGGAGGCCCGCCAGGTGACGCGCAGATCACCGCTGTCGGCCGAGTGCGGGATGGCGTCGCGCACGAACTCGTAGGCCGCGCGGGCGTATGCATATGAGTCGTCGGCGCCGCGCGCGAGGCGTGCGGCGGTCTCCCGGACGAGCGGGTGGCCGTGGTCGATCACGTCGTCGGCGGCCAAGTACGCCGACAGATCAGGGTGTTGCTGGATCAGCTGCATGGCAGGCGAGCATAGGAACGCGACCGACCGTCAGTCAATGACTTTACGGTCGGCCGCATACCTATGCAGCACTCCGGGCGGGGCCGGCTAGCGCGCCATCTCCTCCTTGAGGGCCGCGACGAAGCCGTCCACGTCCTCCTCGCGGGTGTCGAAGGCGCACATCCAGCGCACGTCGCCGGCCGCCTCGTCCCAGAAGTAGAAGCGGTACTTCTTCATCAGGCGCTCGGAGACGTCGTGCGGGAGCCGCGCGAACACGCCGTTGGCCTGCACCGGGTAGAGGATCTCCACGCCGTGCACGGCGCGGACGCCCTCGGCGAGCCGCTGGGCCATCTCGTTGGCGTGCCGGGCGTTGCGCAGCCACAGGTCCTTCGCGAGCAGCGCCTCCAGCTGCACCGACACGAAGCGCATCTTCGAGGCGAGCTGCATCGACATCTTGCGCAGGTGCTTCATCTGCCGCACCGCGTCCTGGTTGAGGACGACGACGGCCTCGCCGAACAGCGCGCCGTTCTTCGTGCCGCCCAGCGACAGGATGTCGACGCCGACCGCGTTCGTGAACGTCCGCATCGGGACGTCCAGGGACGCGGCCGCGTTGGCTATCCGGGAGCCGTCGAGGTGCACCCGCATGCCGTGCCGGTGGGCGTGCTCGACGATCGCGCGGATCTCCTCCGGCGTGTACAGCGTGCCCAGTTCGGTGGACTGCGTGATCGAGACGACCTGCGGCATCGCGCGGTGCTCGTCGTCCCAGCCGAACGCCTGACGGTCGATCAGCTCGGGGGTGAGCTTGCCGTCGGGCGTCGGTACGGTGAGCAGCTTGAGCCCGCCCATCCGCTCCGGGGCGCCACCCTCGTCCACGTTGATGTGCGCGGACTCGGCGCAGATCACCGCGCCCCAGCGGTCGGTGACCGCCTGGAGCGCGACGACGTTGGCACCCGTCCCGTTGAAGACGGGGAACGCCTCGGCCGTGGGGCCGAAGTGGCTGCGGATGATCTGCTGGAGATGGTCCGTGTAGTCGTCCTCGCCGTACGCGACCTGGTGACCGCCGTTGGCGAGGGCGAGGGCCGCCATCACCTCCGGGTGGGCTCCCGCGTAGTTGTCACTCGCGAAGCCCCGGATCGTGGGGTCGTGGTGCCTGCGGGCGTCGGTCTTCGGAGGGTTCACGGCTTCTCGGTCAGCCACAGACGGGTCCCGTTCAGATCGGCGGCGGGCCGGTCCCAGACCCCGGTGATGGCCTCGGCCAGCTCCTTGACGTCCGTGAAGCCCGCGAACTTCGCGTTGGGGCGTTCGGCGCGCATCGCGTCGTGCACCAGCGCCTTGACCACCAGGATCGCAGCCGCCTGCTGCGGGCCCGCGTCGCCCCCCGCCTTGCGGAAGGCGTCGCCCAGGGCGAGCGTCCACGCCTCGGCGGCGGCCTTGGAGGCCGCGTACGCCGCGTTGCCCGCAGTCGGCTTGGACGCGCCGGCGGCGCTGATCAGCAGGTAACGGCCGCGGTCACTGCGGGTGAGCGCGTCGTAGAAGGCCAGCGAGGTGTGCTGCACCGTGCGGATCAGGAGCTTCTCGAGGAGGTCCCAGTCGGCGAGGTCGGTCTCGGCGAAGGAGGCGCTGCCGCGCCAGCCGCCGACGAGGTGGACGACGCCGTCGACCCGGCCGAAGTCCTTCTCCAGACGGTTCGCCCAGTCGCGTGTCGCGTGCAGGTCCAGGAGGTCCACGGTGTCACCGACGACGGTGGCGCCGCCGTGCGCGTAGCGCGCCTCGTCGACCGCCGCCGCGAGCCGCTCCGCGTCGGCGTCGGCGCCGATGACGGTGGCTCCGGCCTCCGCGAGCCGCTTGAGGGTCGCCCGCCCGGCGGGGCCCGCCGCTCCGGCGACCGCGATCACGGCACCGTCCAGGTTCCCGGTCGTGTGGGTGTCGGACATGGCTTCCGCCTCCTGGCTTCCCGCGTTCTCGGCGTGGCTCACGCGGCCACCTTCTCCGCGCTCGCCGCCGTGATGCCCTTGGTGGACGCGATCACGTTCTTGAGCTTCTTGGAGAGCGCCTCATAGAACATGCTGAGCGGAAACTCGTCGGGAAGCACGTCGTCGACCAGCTTGCGCGGCGGCTGCGTCAGGTCCAGGGCGTCGGGGCCCTTGGCCCAGCGGGAGCCCGGGTGCGGGGCGAGGTACGTCGAGACCAGGTCGTACGCGGCGAACCAGTGGACCAGCTTCGGGCGGTCGATGCCGTCGCGGTAGAGCTTCTCGATCTCGGCGCACAGCTGGTTGGTGACCTCGGGGGCCCGCTGCCAGTCGATGTGCAGCTTGTTGTCCGTCCAGCGGACCACGTCGTGCTTGTGCAGGTACGCGAAGAGGAGCTGGCCGCCGAGACCGTCGTAGTTGCGGTTGCGGTCACCGGAGACCGGGAAGCGGAACATCCGGTCGAAGAGCACGGCGTACTGGACGTCACGGCCGTGGGAGTTGCCCTCGGCCTCCAGCTTCACGGCCTCCTTGAAGGCGGTGAGGTCGCAGCGCAGCTCTTCGAGGCCGTACATCCAGAACGGCTGGCGCTGCTTGATCATGAACGGGTCGAACGGCAGGTCGCCGTGGCTGTGCGTGCGGTCGTGGACCATGTCCCACAGCACGAACGCCTGCTGGCAGCGCTCCTGGTCGCCGACCATCTCGCGGATGTCCTCGGGCAGTTCGAGCCCCAGCGTGTCCACGGCGGCCTCGGTGACGCGGCGGAAGCGGGCCGCCTCGCGGTCGCAGAAGATGCCGCCCCAGGAAAAGCGCTCGGGCGCCTCGCGCACCGCGATCGTCTCCGGGAAGAGGACGGCCGAGTGCGTGTCGTACCCGGACGTGAAGTCCTCGAAGGTGATGCCGCAGAACAGCGGGTTGTCGTAACGGGTGGCCTCGAGCTCGGCCAGCCAGTCGGGCCACACCATGCGGAGCACGACGGCTTCCAGGTTGCGGTCCAGGTTGCCGTTCTGCGTGTACATCGGGAAGAGCACCAGGTGCTGGAGCCCGTCGCGGCGCTGCGCGGCCGGCTGGAAGGCCAGCAGCGAGTCCAGGAAGTCCGGGACCTGGAAGCCGTCCTCGGCCCAGCGGCGCAGGTCCGCCACGAGCGCCTTGTGGTACGCGGCGTCGTGCGGCACCAGCGGGGCCAGCTGCTCGACGGCGGCCACGACCCGGTCCACCGCCTGCTCGGCGACGGCCTTGGCCGGGGCGCCCTCCGCGTCGAAGGCTATGGACCCGTCCTTGTTCTGCCAGGTCCTGATCTCCTCCACGGCGTCCTTGAGCACGGGCCATGCCGGGTGCTCCACCACCCTGCCGCCACCCGAACCGGCGGGAGGAACGTTCCCCTCCACAGCCGCCTGCACAAGAATTTCCGTCATGTCCCATCCTCCACGGGAGAACCTCGCGTATGGACACCGTATGCATGCGAGGTTCTTCCGAGCAAGGGGAGCCAGTGGAAATTATCCTGCGCCACCCCCGGTAGCACCGCTGTTTTTCCTGTCGGTGAGGGTCGAAACGATGACCTCTGTCACAGCGGCGTGGGCCGCGCGGGCGTCTTCGAGGAGCTGGGGGAAGCCGAAGAACCCGTGGAACATGGCCGGAAAGTGGCTCTCGCCGACCTCCACCCCGGCCTCGCGCAGCGCCGTCGCGTAGGCCCGGCCCTCGTCGCACAGCGGATCGCAGCCGGCCGTGACGACATGGGCGGGCGGCAGCCCGGAGAGGTCCTCGGCGAGCAGCGGCGAGACGCGCGGGTGGGCCGGATCGCCGTCCGGGCCGAGGTACTGCTCCCTGAACCACGCGCAGGCGGCGGTCGTGAGGAAGTACCCCGACGCGTTGTCCGCGTACGAGCCGGAGCGGCCCCGGGCGTCGGTCGCGGGGTAGACGAGGATCTGCCGGGCGATGTGCGGGCCGCCCTCGTCGCGGGCGATCTGGGAGACGACGGCGGCGAGGTTGCCGCCCGCGCTGTCCCCCGCGACGGTCAGCGTGTCCGGGTCCGCGCCGAGTTCCGCCGCGTGGTCCGCCGCCCAGCGCACGGCGGCGTACGCGTCGTGGACGGCGGCCGGGAACGGGGATTCCGGGGCGAGCCGGTAGTCGACCGAGACGACGACGGCCCCGGCGTCCGCGCACAGGGCGCGGGCCGTGCCGTCGTGACTGTCGAGCCCGCACAGGACCCAGCCGCCGCCGTGGAAGAACACGACGAGCGGCCGCGCCTGCGCGCCGCCGCCCTGCGGAGCGTAGATCCGGACCGGGATCGGCGGCGCTCCGGGCGGCCCGGGTATCTCCCGGTCCTCGACCCCGCCCACGTCGGGGACGGGCAGCGGGGACGGCGGGGTCGCGTCGAGGATCCGGCGGGCCTCGACCGCGTCGGTGACGGCGCCGCCCACGTCGGGGAAGAAGGCGGCGATGGCGTCGACCAGGGGTCGGGCCCCTGGGTCGAGCCGGTCGGCGGCGTTGCCGTTCTTGGCGGACATGGGCGGCTCCGGGTGAGTGGTCGGGGGGCGGGGGGGGGCGGGTGGATGGGAGTGCTCGGGGTGACTGTGGCCCGGCGGGGCCGCATGAGGAAGCCCCGTGCGCGACTCCGGTTCGCCGTCGTGGGGTTGCGTGCGGCCGCCGGGTGCGGCGTGCGGCGCTTCGGTCGCGGGGGCTCCACCGCGGGGGCCGAGGATCGTCGCCGGGTTCCGCCCGGTGGGGCTTCTCGCGCAGTTCCCCGCGCCCCTGGGAGGCACACTTCGTGCGCCCCAGGGGCCAGCTGTTCGCGGCCCGCGACGGAGTCGCTGATCGTGTGTGGTGCCGGCCGCCCGACCGGGAGCGGCTAGGAAGTCGCCGGATCTGCCTGCCTGAAGTGCGGGATGACCTTCTCTCCCCACTGGCGCAGGGTCTCCAGGCACGCCTCCTGCGGCACCGTGCCCATCTGGATGAGGCACATGATCTCGTCGGCGCCCGCGTCGATCAGGCGTTGCACGTAGGCGATGGCGTCCTCGGCGGTGCCGTAGGCGTGGTCGGCGTTGAAGGTCGCGGTGGCCGTGGGGCGGACCGGGATCCGCTGTTCGTGGAGCCGGGCCACGACCTGCTCGGCGGCCGCGCGCATCGCCGCCGCCTCGTCCGCGCCCTCGACAACGGCCTCGTCGGGGACGCCGGCGCCGCCGTACCAGTGCCCGATGGACTGGGCGAAGAAGCGCTGACCCCGGATGCCGACGGCGCGGGCCGTCTCGCGGTCGTCCAGGACGATCGTCGGGCACAGCACCGAGAAGTGGTCGTTGACGACCGAGGAGACGAGGCGCTCGGGGCCCCGGGCCGCGATCGCCGCGTCGTAGGCCGTGCGCATCTCGGCGATCGACTCCGGGCCCGCGAAGCCCATCACGAGGGCGCCGACGCCGAGTTCGGCGGCCTGGCGCAGGGTCTCGGTGCGGCTGCAGGCCAGGAAGAGCGGAGGGTGCGGGGTCTGCGCGGGGCGGGGCAGGATCGGGTGCGGGTCGATGTCGAGGAGCGGGCCGTGGTGCTCCAGCTCGTCCTTCTCCCAGGCCTTGCCGATGATCCGCAGGGCCTCCTCGACCTCCTGCGTGGTGCGCTCCTTGTCGACGCCGCACAGGCTGGTCTCCTGCTCGGTGCCGCCGCGCCCCGCGCCGAGGTCGAGCCGGCCGCCGGACAGCAGGTCGAGGGTGGCGGCGCGTTCGGCGACGCGGGCCGGGTGGTTGAAGTTGAACGGCATGCAGACGACGCCGTGTCCGATGCGGATGCAGGAGGTGCGGGCGGCGACCCAGGTCAGGAAGATCTCGGGTGCGGACATGTGGGCGTACCACTTGAGGGAGTGGTGCTCGACCGCCCAGACGCGGTCGAAGCCCATCTCCTCGGCGAGGACGGCCTGTTCGACACAGTCGTGGAAGAGCTGGTGCTCGCGCTCGACCGTGGGATCGGCGAGCTGGGCCTCGAAGATGACGGAGAACTTCACGTCCCCTCCCGGGGTTCGGATCGGTTTTCCTCGGACGACGGAGCCTGCCGTGCGCCGACAGCCACGCCCGCCATATGACGAGTCGTTATATGACGGGTAGTCATACAAGGGAAGGGGTACGGCGGAAATCCGGATGCGGGACGGCCCGCCGCGCGGCTACGGTGACGGCGTCCAGGTGCGCAGGAGCGGGCTACTTCGTTTCGGTAACGGGTTGTCGCGGGTTCGAGTCCCGTCACCGGCTTCGGGCCGGTGTAGCTCAGCTGGTAGAGCGCCATGTCGCCTGCTCCGACCCTGACCTCTGGACACCGGACGCGAGCCGTCCGCCCACGGGGGATTCCGGGCGGACGGCTTCGCCAGTTCCAGGGTTCCGGTTCCCGAGCGGGGTTCTCGCCCAGCGGCCGACCTCCCCCACGCCCTAGGCTGGCCCCTCGCACCGCAAGAACCTCAGGAGTACCCCGTGATCGACCCCGCGCCCTCGTACCCCTACGCCGACGCGTCCCCCGAGCCCCATCCGTTGCTCGCGCCCGTGCTCGGGCTGATCGGGACCTGGCGGGGGCGGGGGGCCGGGGAGTATCCGACGCTGGAGAGCGGGTTCACGTACGGGCAGGAGGTCACCTTCAGTCATGACGGGCGCCCGTTCCTGCAGGTGACGGCGCGGGCCTGGATCACCGACGGGGACGGCGGGCCGGTGCGGCCTGCGGCGCGGGAGAGCGGGTGGTGGCGGCTGCAGCCCGACGGCCGCATCGAGGCGCTGATCACCCAGCCGACCGGGATCGCGGAGGTCGCTGTCGGGTACGCGGCCGACGGCGTCGTCGATCTGACCGCGCAGCACGTCGCGCTGACCCCCACCGCGAAGCACGTCGAGGCGACCCGGCGGCGCTACACGCTGACCGACTCCGGTGCGCTGGCGTTCGCCCACGACCTCGCGGCGGTGGGGCAGCCGCTGCAGCACCACCTGTCGGCGCTGCTGCACAGGGCGGACGCCGAGTAGCGGGCCTCTTGCGCCGGCTCCCCCGGTCACCTTCAATGCGGACGCATGCCGACCACGTCGCTGCCGCCGACCGCCTGGGCCGTCCTCGGCCTGCTCTCCTTCCCCGGTGAGCGGACCGGGTACGAGCTGAAGAAGTGGGCGGACGCGTCCCTGCGGTTCTTCTACGGCGCCCCGGCCTTCAGCCAGATCTACGCGGAGCTGCGGCGCCTGGAGGAGCTCGGGTACGTGACGTCGCGGCGCTCGGGTCCGCAGGAACCCCGTACGAAGCGGTCCTACGCGATCACCGAGCAGGGCCGGGCCGCGCTCGCCGCCTGGGCGGACGGCGGGCAGGACGTCGACCCGGTGGGCCTGCGCCATCCGGTGGTCCTGCGCGTGTGGCTCGGGCATCTGGCCACGCCGGAGCGCCTGGAGACCCTCGTACGGGAGCATGTGGCGCGCACCGAGGGCGAGTTGAAGGAGGTGCGGGACGCGCTCGCGCGGGCGGACGGCGTCGAGGCCTGGGCCCACCCGCAGATCGCCCTGCGCTGGAGCGAACGCCGCCTGGAGGCCGAGATCGAGCTGTCCCGCGCGATGCTCGCGGACTTGGCCGCGCTCACCCCGCCCGAGGACCCTCAGCGCGCCGCGCCTTGACGCGTCCGGCTCCCGCGCGCGTGGCGGCGGCTAGGGCCTTTCTTTCGGATCCGGCTGGATCAGGGAGCGGGGCGTGGTGCGTGCAGCTGCAAGGCGGAGGAGGGAGTCGACGCGGAGCGAATGGGGCCTCCCCTGCTCGAGCGAAGCCGAGAGCTTGGGGAAGAGTGACGACAACGCCGCAGATGCGCGTGCCACGCCCCGCGAGCCCAACCGGATCCGAAAGAAAGGCCCTAGGCTGCGAAGGCCGTCGCCGGCGTGCGGCGGCGTGTCACCGTCGACGGAAGCGAGACCACCTTGAACTTCCTCACCATCGGCCATCGCGGAGTCATGGGTGTCGAGCCCGAGAACACGCTCCGTTCCTTCGTCGCCGCCGAGCGCGCGGGGCTCGACCTGATCGAACTCGACCTGCACCTGAGCAAGGACGGCGCGCTCGTCGTCATGCACGACGCGGACGTCGACCGCACGACGGACGGCAGCGGCCCGATCGCCGGATACACGCTGGAGGAGCTGCGTGCCTTCGACGCCGGCCGCGGCGAACGCATCCCCGTCTTCGAGGAGGTCCTGGACGCGGTGAGCGCGCCGCTGCAGGCCGAGATCAAGGACACGGCGGCGGCCCGCGCCCTCGCGGAGGTGATGCACCGCCGCGGCCTGGTCGACCGCGTCGAGGTGATCTCCTTCCACGACGAGGCCGTCGCGGAGATCGCCCGCCTCGTCCCCGGCGTGCGCACCGCGCTGGTCGCGAGCCGCTACGGCACGGACGTGGTGGAGCGGGCCGCGGCCGTCGGCGCGGGCACGCTCGTCCTCAACATCCGGCGGCTCACGCAGGAGATCGTGGAGCACGCCCGCAAGGCCGACCTGCGGATCATCGGCTGGGTCGTGAACACGCAGGACGACCTGCGCCTGGTCCGCGCGCTCGGTCTCGACGGGGCCACGACGGACTACCCGGAGATCAAGCGCACGGGCCGCTTCACCGCGTAGGCCCGGCGGTTCAGACCAGCGGCTTGACCAGCAGCTCGAACTGCAGGTCGGCGCGCTGCGGTACGCCGAAGCGCTCGTCGCCGTACGGGAAGGGGCTCAGCTCCCCCGTACGGCGGTAGCCGCGGCGCTCGTACCAGGCGATGAGTTCCTCGCGCACGGAGATCACCGTCATGTGCATCTCGGTGACGCCCCAGGTCTCGCGCACCGACCGCTCGGCCTCCGCGATGATCACCTTGCCGAGTCCGGCGCCCTGGAGCGCCGGGCTGACGGCGAACATGCCGAAGTAGGCGTGCGGGCCTCGGTGCTCCAGCTGGCAGCAGGCCACCACCTGGCCGTCCCGCTCGACGACGAGCAGCCGGCTGCCCTCCCCCTCGATGACGTCGAGGACGCCCTGCGGGTCGGTCCGCTGCCCTTGGAGGATGTCCGCCTCGGTGGTCCAGCCCACCCGGCTGGAGTCGCCCCGGTAGGCCGATTCGATCAGCGCGACGAGCACCTCGGTGTCGGCCTCCGTGGCGTCACGGAAGACCAGGTCACCGGTGGCGGAAGTGGGGGCGACGGTCATGGGGCGGCTCTCCGATCTCGTACGGGGCTCCGGCGGCGGACGGGCCCGTGGGCGCCGTCGAGCGTAACGCGCGCGCACTACGCTGCGTCGGCATGGTTCATGTACTGAGCAGCCGGGTGCTGTTGCGGCCCGTCGACCCCGAGCGGTCGCGCACCTTCTACGGCGAGGTGCTGGGGCTCGGCGTCTACCGCGAGTTCGGCACCGGGCCCGAGCGGGGCACCGTGTACTTCCTGGGCGGCGGCTTCCTGGAGCTGTCGGGGCGGGCCGCGGAGCCGGTGGCGCAGCCGGTGCGGCTGTGGCTCCAGGTGGCGGACGTGCGGGCGGCGCACGAGGAGCTGGCGGCGCGCGGGGTGAGCGTGCTGCGGGAGCCGGTGAGGGAGCCCTGGGGGCTGGTCGAGATGTGGATCGCGGATCCGGACGGCCACGAGCTCGTGCTCGTCGAGGTCCCGGCGGACCATCCGATCCGCTACCGGCCGGGCATCTGAGGCCCGGCGCGACGGGGGCGCGAATTGGCGCATTTGACATGCGCGCCGGGCGGTGAGGGCACAGGATGGCGCTGAGTCCGGGGAATGATCCGTGCCGATCGGGAGAACCGTGACCGGCGCGGACCCATGTCCCCGTCCGCCCCGCTCAGCCCAGGAGAGAGCCGAGATGACCGCTCCCCGGAACACCAAAGCTCCCCGCAAGTCGACCGTGCCGCGGATCCTGATCGTCGGCGGCGGGTTCGCCGGGATGGAGTGCGCGCACAAGCTGGAGAAGGAGCTCGAGCCCGGCGAGGCGGTGCTCAAGCTCATCAGCCCCACCGACCACCAGCTGTATCTGCCGCTGCTGCCGCACGTCGCGTCCGGTGTCCTCACCCCGCAGTCCGTCGCGGTGCCGCTGCGCCGGATGGTGCGGCGCGCCTCGATCATCCCCGGGGGCGCGGTCGGGGTGGATCCGCAGGCGAAGGCCGTCGTGGTCCGGAAGATCAACGGCGAGACGATCGTGGAGCGCTACGACCATCTCGTGCTGACGCCGGGCAGTGTGACCCGGCAGTTCGACATCCCGGGCATCGACGAGTACGCGGTCGGCATGAAGACGCTCGCCGAGGCGGCCTGGATCCGCGACCACGTCATCGCCCAGCTCGACCTCGCGGCGGCCAGCTCGGACCCGGCCGAGCGGGAGGCGCGGCTGCAGTTCGTGGTGGTCGGCGGCGGATACGCGGGCACGGAGACGGCCGCGTATCTTCAGCGGCTGACCACGGCGGCGGTGAAGCGGTACCAGGGTCTCGACCCGCGGCAGATCAAGTGGCATCTGGTCGACGTGGCGCCGAAGCTGATGCCGGAGCTCGGCGAGCGGCTCGGCGACAAGGCCATGGAGATCCTGCAGAAGCGCGGCCTGCACATCTCGCTCGGGGTGTCCGTCGCGAAGGTCACGGCGGACACGGTGACGCTCACCGACGGCCGCGAACTGCCGTGCCACACCCTCATCTGGACGGCCGGTGTCGCCCCGAGCCCGCTGATCGCGACGCTGGGCGCCGAGACGAACCGCGGCCGGCTCGTCGTCACCCCCGAGCTGACGGTCCCGGGCCTCGACGGCGTCTTCGCGCTCGGCGACGCGGCGGCGGTCCCGGACATCGTGAAGGGCGACGACGCGATCTGCCCGCCGACGGCCCAGCACGCGATGCGCCAGGGCTGGGCGGCCGCGCGCAACGTCCTCGCGGCCGTCCGCGGCACCCCGCTGACCCCGTACCGCCACAAGGACCTGGGGCTGGTCGTGGACCTCGGCGGCATCCAGGCGGTGTCGAAGCCGATGGGCGTGCAGCTGACCGGCCTGCCCGCGCAGATCGTGGCCCGTGGCTACCACCTCGCGGCCCTGCGCACGGGCCCGGCCCGCTTCCGCACGGCGGCGAACTGGGGCCTGAACGCGGTCGCGGGCGACGACTTCGTCCGCACGGGCTTCCAGCGCAACCGCCCGGCCACCCTGAAGGACTTCGAGATGACGGACGCGTACCTGTCCCCGGAGGAGATCCACGCGGCGGTGACCTCCGGGCTCAAGGACCGCTCGATGTCCCCCCAGAAGCCGGACCTCCCGGCGAGCGAGGCGCGGTAGTCCGGCGGGCTCGCCCCCGCTCACGTCACCCGCGCCCTGGCCCGAGGCGTCAGACGCGGGGGGTGAGGCCTCCGCCGAGGCGGCCTTCCAGCTGGGAGAGCAGGGCGCCCAGGAGGCCGGCGAGTTCGGTGTCGCGGCCGTCGGACAGGCCGCTGAGCACGGACGCCTCGTAGGCGAGCTGGCGCGGCAGGACGGCGTCCACGACGGCGCGGCCCTCGTCGGTCAGGCTGAGGTGCGCGACCCGGCGGTCGCGGGTGTCGCCGCGCCGGGTCACGAGCCCGCGTTCCTGGAGGGACTTCAGCCGCTTGGTGACCGCGGCGCCGGAGGAGAAGGTCTCGCGCGCCAGGTCGCCCGGCGTCAGTTCGCGGCCGGTCCGGCGCAGCGTGCCGAGCAGGTCGAACTCGGGGCGGGTCAGCCCCGCGTCCCGCAGCGGCGCGTCCTCGGCCTGCTGCAGCAGCGCGGCGCAGCGGTTGATCCGGCCGATGATCTCCATCGGCGCGGTGTCGACATCGGGACGTACGTCCTTCCACTGCCGCACCACCGACGACACGGTGTCAAAGGGAACCCCGTCCGCACCACGCTGCACACTCATCCTCGCCTGCCCACACCTTCCTCCGCGGCCGCACGTCGGACGACCGCAGCGAGCGTACGATGCCCGCTCTGCTCCACGGCGAGCACCCGCTCCTCCGGCAGGGCCCGCTGCCACCATTCTCCGGCCGCCGTGTCGGCCGCGGCGCGCAACTCGACGAGGGTCGCGGCGAGGGTCCGCCGTGCGGTCTCCAGCGCGGCGGACCTGGGCGTGTCGAGGGCCAGCGTGCGCTCGGCGGCGGCGCGCGCCTCCTCGGCGCCGCTCAGGGCCTGCTCGATGCGGTCCCCGGCCCGCCGGTTCGTGACGACCAGGGCGGCGACGATGCCGAGGAGGGCGCCGACCAGCGTGTCGACGACCCGCTCGGTGATCAGTTGTCCGGTCCCCTGGAGCCGGGTGAACTCGGTGACGAGCAGCGCCATGGGCGTGACGGAGAGGCTGCCCAGCCAGTAGTTGCGGGTGATGAGCGCCTCGGCGCCGAAGCTGAAGGCGAGGCAGCACAGCACGAGTGCGGCCTGGCTGGCGTGGGCCAGGGGCGCGATCGCGGCGAAGACGAGGACGCCGCCCAGGTTCCCGACGACGCGCTGGACGCCACGCTTCCAGGTCAGCGTCACGTTGGCCTGGTAGATCGAGGCGGCGGTGACCAGGGCCCAGTACGGGCGGCCGATGCCGAGCGCGAGGGATCCGTAGCCGGCGAGCGCGCAGCCCACGAACGTGCGCAGTCCGACAGGCAGAAGGGGGGAGCCGGGGCCGACGAGCCGCCACACGGAGGGGCGGCCGGTGGCGAGCTCGGCCTCGACGCCGAGCAGTTCGTCGTCGAGGCCCGCGACGCGCGGGGGCCGCGGCACCGCGCCGGCCCCGCGCAGCCCGTGCGCCCACGCGCGCAGTTGCTCCGTGTCGGCGTCACCGGGTGCGGCGAGGGCCACCTCGGCGCGGACGACGAGCCGCTCCAGGGCCCGGCGTGCCTCGCTGCGGGCGCCGGTGGCGAGCAGCGACTGCCAGGCGGCGTGCACGGCAGCTGCGGCGGCCCCTCGCCCGGCGGCGTGCTCGGGTCGCTCGGCGTAGGAGGCGGCGGCGTACAGCGCCCGCGCGGTGGCCCGGCGCTCGGGGCCGTGGGGCCGGACGAGCGCGGGTGCCATGCCGACCAGCCAGGCGACGGCTCCGGCCCCGAGCATCAGGGCGAGGTGCCCCGGCACCTGGCCGATGGCCTGGGGCGCGAACAGCATGGCGGAGCTGATGAACGTGAAGATCAGGTGGGCGGGCGGCCCGATGCGCGTGGCGTCGCACAGCATCTTCTGGAGGGCGGCGAGCAGGGCGCCGACCGCGACGAGCACGAGGGCGTTCGTCGTGTACGAGGCGGTGACGAGCGCGACGGCGAGGCTCGCGAACATCCCGGCGACGACGCCGGCGAGGGCCCGGGCCCGGGCGGCGTACGGGAGGTTGTGGCCGTACAGGGCGCAGAAGGATCCGGCCATGGTGTACATGACCAGGTCGAGCCGGCCGAGGGCGAGCAGCGTCAGGTTCGGTATCGCGGCGGACACGACGACGCTGGTCGCGGGCTTGAACCAGATGTCCACGGGCTTGCCCGGGCGCAGCACCCCTGCCAGCGGGAGAGGCCGGACGGACAGGGCGCGTGGGGTCGTGGGAGTGCTGCTCATACAAAAACCTTAACAGATGTTTCACTAGTAAAACACCCGTGAATGCTTCCCTGCGCCGCCATACGCGCCCGGACACCCGGGCATCCCCCAGGAGACCCGGCACACAGCCGACGGACGAGGGGGACCCGAGGTGCACGGACCGGAGTCGGCCGCATGGCTGCTCGTCGCGCTGTGCGCGGCGACCGGCGCGTACTGCCTGCTGCGCAGACGCGGCGGGGACGAGGAGCAGCGCCGCACGGCGGGCGCCGAGGCGCTCATGGGCTTCGGGATGGCGCTCATGGCGGTGCCGGCGGCGGTGCTGACCCCACCGCGCTGGGCCTGGCTGGCCTACGCGACCGTGTTCGGCGCGGCGGCGCTGCGCGCCCTGTGGGCGGCCCGGCACGCCGGCCACCACGTCCACCACCTGGTCGGTACGTCCGCCATGGCCTACATGTCCCTCGCGATGGCGGCCCGCCCGGCGGCCCACGCCCACCACTCCGGCCCCACGGGCTCCCCCGCCCTCACCGCGGCGCTCGTCGTCTACTTCACCGGGTACGTGCTGTGGTCGGGCCTGCGCCTGGTCCCGGCCGCGACGGCCGCCGGAGCGCCCGGGACGGAGACGCTCGCCTGGGGCCGGCGCCCCGAACTGGCGCGGGCCTGCCGCCTGTCCATGGCGATCGGCATGCTCGCGATGCTGTTCACCATGTGACGCGAGGCGGTGAACGAAACCGTGTCCTACGTCACTTGGCGCGCCGGACCGTACCCCCGGGTAGCCCGCGCCTCATAGTCTGACGGGCATGTCGGTCCCCGTAGCGCTGTTGCTGCTCGGCGCCTTTGTCGCTGTCGTCGCCCCGCGTCTGCTCGCCCGCGCCGACTGGACGGAGCGGGAGCCGATCGTCGCGCTGTGGGCGTGGCAGTGTGTCGTGGCGGCCGTCCTCCTGTGCTGCGCGCTGTCGATGACGCTGAGCGCGGCCTCCGCCTGGCAGGCCGTGCGGGGCCGGCTCTTCGCCCCCGCCCCGCACGGCGTCGTGGAGGCCTACGCGCTGCGCGCCCCCGGCCCCTGGGCCGCCACCGTGGCCGTGACCCTCGCGCTCGGCGGGGTGTGGACGGCGGCGATGCTGGTGCGCGAGGTGTACCGGGCGCGGGACCGCCGTCGGCGACGCCGGGCCGAACTGCTCGTCCGCGCGCCCCTGTTGCCGGGCGAGGAGCCCGGCGCGGAGCGGCTCGTCCTCCTGGAGGCCGAGCGCCCGGACGCGTGGTGGCTGCCGGGCCCGACGCCCCAACTGGTCATCACCACGGCCGCGCTGCGCCGCCTGAAGGGGCATCAGCTGGACGCGGTGCTGGCGCACGAGACGGGTCACGCCCGCTGGCGGCACGACTGGCTGCTGCACTGCTCGGGCGCGCTGGCCTCGGGCTTCCCCCAGGTCAGGGTGTTCGCCTCGTTCCGAGACCAGATGCACCGTCTGGTCGAACTGGCCGCGGACGACGTCGCCTCCCGCCGCTTCGGCCGGCTGACGATCGCGCTCGCGCTGGTCGAACTGAACGAGGACCGCGGGGTGTTCGGCCCCTGCCCGACGCCGCAGGCGCACGTCCCGCAGCGCGTGCACCGGCTGCTGGCCCCGCAGTCCCGGCTCAGCCCGGTCCACCGCCTCCGCCTGACGGCCGCCGCCGCCCTGATCCCGCTGGTCCCCCTCCTGGTGGCGTTCGTCCCGGGACTGCGCGCGCTCGGCTAGGTGGCCGGGCCGCGCCGCCCCGCATCTTTACGGTCCGCGCACGGTCCCATGGGCGAGGATCTTCCCCATGCACCCGGCCCGGCTCGATCACCCGCACAGGCCCCTCGTTCCCCGTCCGGCGCTGTGGACCCTGGCGGCGCTGACGCTCGCCAACGCCGTCCTGCTCGTCCTCGTGGCGGTGCGCTGGACGCCGCTGACAGACATGGACGCGGACGTCGCCCGCTCCCTCCACCGTGCGGCGGTCGCCGATCCGGGGCTCACGCACGCCAACCGGATCCTGACGGACTGGGTGTGGGACCCGTGGACGATGCGCCTGCTGTGCGCGCTGGTCGTCGTGTACCTGTTCGTGCGGCTGCGCGAGGCGGTGCTCGCCGTCTGGGTCGCCGTGACCTGCGCGGCCGGCACGCTCCTCCAGCAGGTCCTCAAGGCGACCCTGGACCGGCCGCGCCCGGTGTGGCCGGACCCCGTGGACTCCGCGCACTACGCCGCCTATCCGTCCGGGCACGCGATGACCGCGGTCGTCGTCCTCGGCCTGGTCCTGTGGCTGCTCCGGACCCACGGCGCGCCCGCCGCCCTGTACCGGGCCGCGCTCGCCGTCACCGTCGTCTCGGTGCTCGGGGTGGGCCTGACCCGGCTCTGGCTCGGGGTGCACTGGCCGTCGGACGTGCTGGGCGGCTGGCTGCTCGGCGCGCTCACGGTGGCCTGGTCGACCACCGCGTACGACACCTGGAGCGCGCGCCGGGGCCGCCCTTGACCGCGCGTCCACCGGCCCGCAGGATCGCCCGCATGACGATCAAAGCCGTGCTCTTCGACTTCTCCGGCACCCTCTTCCGGATCGAACCGACCGCGTCATGGCTGCGGTCCGCGCTCGACGCACTCGAACTGGAGCTGCCCGCCGCCGAGTTCGAGCAGGCGGTGGCCGCCCTGACCGAGGCCGGCGCGCAGCCCGGCGGCGTCACGCACCACGTCCGCGTCCCCGAGCACCTGGCCGAGCTGGTCGCCGCCCGCGACGTGGACGCCACGCGGCACCGCGCCGCGTTCACCGGCCTGGCCCGCGAGGTGCCGCTGCCCGACGACCGGCTCTACGACCTCCTGTACGACCGCCACATGACCCCCGCCGCCTGGCGGCCCTACCCGGACGCGTTGCCGGTCCTCGCTGCGCTGCGGGAGCGCGGGGTGCCGGTCGCCGTGGTCAGCAACATCGGCTGGGACCCGCGCCCGGTCTTCGCCGCGCACGGCCTCGACCAGTACGTCGACGCGTACGTCCTCTCGTACCGGCACGGTGTGACGAAGCCGGACCCGCGGCTGTTCACGGCGGCGCTGGAGGCGCTCGGGGTCGCGGCGGGCGACGCGCTGATGGTCGGGGACGACCGGAAGGCCGACGGCGGCGCGGCGGCGCTGGGCTGCGCGACGTACTTCGTGGACCACCTGCCGGCCGACGAGCGCCCGGACGGCCTGCTCCCGATCCTCGATCTCGTCTGACCGGGCCGGCCGGGGCGGGTCAGTGACCGTCGCCGCAGACCCCGGAGTGGTCGCAGTACGGCTGGTTCGCGCTGCGACCGCAGCCGCACAGGGTGGCCCGGACCTCGGCGGTCTCCGACCCGTCGGCGGCGCGGATGCGCAGGTCGCCGCGGAGGACGAGCCGGCCGTCCGCGGCGCGCTCCACGGTCGTGGCGGCGGGCGGCACCTCCACGGTCCCGTCGACCAGTTCGTAGCGCAGCGCGCCCGAGGGACAGCGGCGCACGACGGCCGCGACCTCGTCGGCGGGTGCCGCGTCCGGCTGGATCCACGGGCGGGCGGCCGTGTCGAAGACCTGCGGGAGCCCGCGCACGCACTCGGCGGCGTGCAGACAGCGCTGCCCGTCGAAGCTGACCGTGATCAGGTGGCCGCGGTAGGGCTTGCGGGTCACGACTCGTAGCCCTCGACCTCCGCCGAGGGCCGCACGCGCGCTTCGTCGGGGTTCTCGCCGAACTCGGCCTTGGCCCGCCGCTGGCGCAGCAGGTCCCAGCACTGGTCGAGCGCCCGCTCCACGTCGGCCAGGCGCTCGCGCTCGGTGGCGGCGTCGATGGTGCCGTCGGCCAGGGCGGCGCGCAGCCGCTTCTCGTCGTCGACCATGGCGCTGATCCGGCCGAGGATCTCCTGCTGATCCATGTCGCACGCCTCCTCGGGTGCTCGGGAACCCGCCCCTCGCCACTGTAGGAAGCTTCCGGCGACCCCGCGCGGCGGAGAGGTCACGGATCCCGGAGACATGACACCGGCCTCCGGGCGGCGCCGACGCCGTCCGGAGGCCGGTGCGTGGCACGACCGCGCCGAGGCGATCCCCCGCGTCGCCCCGGCACAGCCGCCCCGCCCGGGCACACCGCACCCCTGAGGGCCGGTGACCGGGCCGCGCTGAGTATAGTTGGCTGCGAGCCAGTCAACGCAGGAGTCAAGGATGTCCCCCCGCAGCGCATCGGTCAATGAGGAGTTGCGCCGGCGTTCCCGCGAGCGGCTCCTGCAGGCCGCTCTGGAGCTGGTCGGGGAGCGCGGTTACGACGCGACGACGCTCGGCGACATCGCGGACCGCGCCGGTTCGGCCCGCGGCCTGGTCTCGTACTACTTCCCGAGCAAGCGGCAGCTGCTCCAGTCCGCGGTGCACCGGCTGATGAACCGGACGCTGGAGGAGGCGCTGGAGCGGGAGCCGCGCACCGAGGACGGTGACGAGCGGCTGGCCCGCGCGATCGACGCGATCCTCGGCCTCGCCCATGACGAGCCGGTGCTGATGCGCACGCACATGGCGGGCATCCTGCAGTCCGAGGGTTTCGTGCGGTGCGTCGAGCAGCAGCGGCTGTCCGAGCTGCTCCAGGACACGGTGCGGCGGCACGGGTCGGCGGACGTGGAGCTGGACTATCCGATGCTGCGCGCCCAGCTGATGGGTGCCGTGTTCGCGATCCTGCTGCCGGGGGCGCCGATGCCGGTGCGCCGGATGCGGGCCGAGCTGTTCCGGCGGTACGGGCTCGCGTGGGAGCGGGGCTTCCCGCCGGCGGACGACGTCACGGATGACGCGGTGTCCGGGGAAAGCCCCGCCCACGGCCGTACGGCCGATTTCTCACGCTACTTCGAGCCGTTGCGGCCCACCGGGCGGCCGGCGGGACCGGAGCGTCAGTCGAAGTAGTCCGGCTGCGTCTGGACGTTGAGCTCGTCCATGCGGACCCGCTGCGCGGGGTCGGTGCGCCGGTCGCTGAGCTTCAGGACGTCGAAGCCCTTCGCGATGTCGTTCGAGTAGATGTAGCCGTTGTAGTAGTACGCGGACCAGGAACCGCCGGTCCTGATCGCGTCGGTGGACAGCGGGCCGCGCTCGAAGTAGCCGATCTCCTTCGGCTGCGCGGAGTCGGTGAAGTCCCAGACGGAGACGCCGCCCTGGTACCAGGCCTGGACCATGATGTCCTTGCCCTTGACCGGGATCAGCGAGCCGTTGTGCGCGACGCAGTTCTCGGTGTCGGCCTGGTGGCGCGGGATCTTGAAGTAGCTCTTGAAGGCGAGCTTGCGCTGGTCGCCCTTGCCGACGATGTCGTAGATGCCGTCGGCGCCGCGGTCCGGGCCGACCGCCGCGTTGCAGGTGGCCGCTCCGCCGCCGCCGAGCTCGTCGGTGAAGACGACCTTGTTCGCCTTCTGGTTGAAGGTCGCCGAGTGCCAGAACGCGAAGTTCACGTTGTCCTGGACCTGGTCGATGACCTTCGGGTGCTCCGGATCCTTGATGGAGAACAGGATGCCGTCACCCATGCAGGCGCCCGCCGCGAGGTCCTTGGAGGGCAGGACCGTGATGTCGTGGCAGCCGGTGGTCTTGGAGACGCCCGGGTTGGTGGGACCGCCCGGGTTGCCGCCGCCGTCGGGGCCCTCGCCGGGGAACAGGACGGGGAAGCCGACGACCGCCGCCTTCTCCGGGGCGTTGCGCGGCACCTTGATCACGGAGATGCCGTCGTGCGGCGGCTGGCAGTCGGGGAAGGTGGCGCTCGGCGAGTACGAGGACACGTACACGTAGACGTTCTTCTTCTCCGGCACCAGCGTGTGGGTGTGCGAGCCGCACGCGGTCTCGACGGCGGCGACGTACTTCGGGTTGCGCTTGTCGCTGATGTCGAAGACCTTCATGCCCTCCCAGGACGACTTCTCGGTCGCGGGCTGGGTGGTGGAGGCGCAGGAGTTGTCGCTGCGGGAGCTGTCCGTGGACAGGAACAGCAGGTTCCCGGAGACGGTGATGTCGTTCTGCGAACCGGGACACAGGACCTGCGCGACGGTCTTCGGCGCCTTCGGGTCGCTGATGTCGAAGATGCGGAAGCCGTCGTAGTTGCCGGCGAACGCGTACTTGCCCTGGAAGGCAAGGTCCGAGTTCGTGCCGGGCAGCGCGTCCTTGGGGATGTTGGTGAGGTGTTCGATGTTGGCGGAGTGGACGACCTCGTCCTGGCCGGGTATGTCGCCGGCGGCTATCGCGGCCTCGGCCTGCTTCTCGACGGTGCGCGACACGGACTTGGGCGCCTTGTTCCCGTCGCCCGGGTCGGGGGTGGCCGACGCGGGTCCTGCGGCGAGCAGCGCGGCGAGCAGCCCGGCCGCCGCCGAGGCAACTCCCAGGCGTCTGCGACGCGTTCGGGCGGAGTCCTGCAACAGGGTCACTGTGGTCTCCCTGGTTGACGGTGACGTCATCGATCCGTGAACAGTTCACGGATCCCCCGAGTATCGTCTTCCTCATGCACAGATCAACAGATGGCAACAAGCTCGTCATGAAACTGGCTGTTCCCACGTTGGTCGCGGCACTGGCGCTCGCCCTGGCCGGATGCGACGCGGGCGACCCCGAGGGGTCGGACAAGGCCAACTCCCCCGCCTCCACCGGGCCTTCGGTCATCGCGCCGGGCAAGCCGGGCGAGGCGGCGGAGACCCTGTCCGCGAAGGACGCGGAGGCCCGCGGCCCCGACGACACCCCCAACTCGGCCGACGTCTCGTACGCGCAGATGATGATCCAGCATCACGCGCAGGCCCTGGAGATGACCGAACTGGCCTCGAAACAGGCCGAGTCCACGAAGGTCAAGCGTCTCGCGAAGCGCATCACCGCGGCGCAGGGTCCGGAGATCGAGACGATGCGCGGCTGGCTGAAACAGCACGACCGCGAGGCGGCGCCGTCCGGTCACCACGCGCACGACGCGATGCCCGGCATGGCGACGGAGGCCCAGCTGAAGCAGCTCCGCGCGGCCCACGGCAAGGCCTTCGACTCCCTCTTCCTGAAACTGATGATCACCCACCACCAGGGAGCGGTGACCATGGCCACGGAGGTGAAGGGCGACGGCAACAACGTCCAGATCGAGGAGATGGCGGACGACGTGATCGCCCAGCAGACCTCCGAGATCGAGCGGATGCGGAGGATGTGACCTAGGGCGGGTGGGGCCGGCGGGTGAGCCGGGCGCACCGCGGCCGCGGCCGTGGCGGGGACCTGCCTCACGGGCCCCGGCCTGGCACTCCGGCCTGCCACGGACCCGGGGTGGGCGCCGGGCGTCGCCGCAGGCACCGGCCTGCCGCCCAAGGGCGGCCGGACGCCACCTCTGGCGGCGGACCGCTCACCGCAGGTGCGGCGGGGCTCTACGCGTATCGGCGCCCCGTGCGGCGCGCGCCCGCCGGAGCGCGCAAGGGTGTCGGCGTACTCCCCCGGCGCGGCTCGCGGTGCCATGCTGAGAGGGAGCAGCGCACCAGCGGAAGGAGCCGCACGTGCCGCACTTCGCCGTTGTCGGATCGGGGCCCAGCGGGGTCTACACCGCCCAGAGCCTGGTGCGGCAGGACATCGTGCCCGGGGTCCGGGTGGACGTACTGGACCGGCTGCCGTGCCCGTACGGTCTCGTGCGCTACGGGGTCGCGCCCGACCACGAGAAGATCAAGTCGCTGCAGAACAACCTGCGTTCGGTGCTCGAGGACGAGCACGTGCGGTTCCTCGGCGGCGTCGAGGTGGGCCCCGCGCTGCCGCCGGAGCGGCTCCTCGAGCTGTATCACGGGGTCGTGTACTGCGTGGGCGCGGCGTCCGCGCGCCGGCTCGGGGTGCCGGGCGAGGATCTGCCCGGCAGCTGGTCGGCGACGGACTTCGTGGCCTGGTACAGCGCGCACCCGGACGCCTGGGACTCCGGTTTCGTACGGGACGTGCGCGCGGCCGTGACGATCGGCGTCGGGAACGTGGCGGTCGACGTGACCCGGATGCTCGCACGCGGCCTGGCGGAGCTGTCGCCCACCGACATGCCGCAGGAACCGCTGGGCGCGCTGGCCGCGAGCGAGGTGCGGGACGTGTTCATGGTGGGGCGGCGGGGCCCGTCCCAGGCCCGCTTCACCACGAAGGAACTGCGCGAGCTGGGGACGCTGCCGGACACGGAAGTGGTCGTGGACGAGCGGGAGTTGGCGCTGGACCCCGCGTACGCGGACCCGTCCGCGCAGCCCGCCGCCGTCCGGCGCAACATCGAGGCGCTGCGCGAGTGGGCGGCCCGGTCGAGCACGGGGGCGGGCCGGCGGATCCACCTGCGGTTCTTCCTGCGCCCCGAGGAGATCACCGGGCGGGACGGCCGGGTCGCGGGCGTCCGGTTCGAGCGGACCCGGCCGGAGGCGGACGGCACGGTCCGGGGCACGGGGACGTACGAGGAGATCCCGGCGCAGCTCGTGCTGCGCTCGGTGGGCTATCGCGGGATGCCGCCGGACGGGCTGCCGTTCGACCCCGTGCGGGGCACGGTGCCGCACGCCGGGGGCCGGGTCCTGCGCGGGGGCCGGCCGGCGCCGGGCGAGTACGTGGCGGGATGGATCAAGCGCGGGCCCACCGGGGTCATCGGCACGAACCGGCCGTGCGCGAAGGAAACGGTGACGTCCCTGCTCGCGGACGCCCCGGCCCTGGTCGGGCGCCCCCTGCCCGGCGACCCGCTGGACGGGCTGCTCGCCGCCGGACTGCATCCGGTCGACTGGGCGGGCTGGCAGGCGATCGAGCGGGCCGAGACGGACCTCGGGCGCACGCTGGGCCGCGGCACCGTCAAGATCCCCGACTGGACGGGGCTGCTGAACGCGGCCCACGGAACGTGACGCGGAACGCGGGCGGCGCCCACTCCCCGGGCCGGCCCGCCTGACGCCCACCCCCCGGGCCGGCCCGCCTGACGGCTACTCCCCGAGCCGGTCCGCCTGACGGCCCGCCGCGTCGAGAACGCTGTCGAGGAGGCCGGGGAACAGGACGTCGAGGTCGCCCCGGCGCAGCCCGTTGAGCTTCGCCGTCCCCCGGTAGACCTGATCGATGACGCCGGCCTCGCGCAGCACCCGGAAGTGGTGCGTGGACGTGGACTTGGTGACGGGCAGGGCGAAGGCGGAGCAGGACAGCGCGGTCTCGGCCGCCGCCATCTCCCGCACGATCGCGAGCCGCATCGGGTCCGACAGCGCGTGCAGGACGCCCTCCAGCCGGATCTCCTCGCGCGCGGGGTGCGCGAGGGCACGGCCGCCTGCGGCCTGCGGTGCTGCGGTGCTCATTGGACGACTCCCCTGTCTGTGCGGCTCGTTCGCCCCGCACCCGCGGTCGTCCCCGACGCGCGTACGGACCGACGCTCCGGCCTCATTGTACGAGACTTCTCGTAGTTTGACAGTTCCCGTACTACGATGGTTATCGTACGAGCCTGGGTGCGAGCCGAGCCTGAGGGCCCGTACCGACGAGCCTTCGCGACCAGCCCGTACCGAATGGAGTCCCCGTGAGCGCGCTGTTCGAGCCCTACACCCTGAGGTCCGTCACCGTCCCGAACCGGGTCTGGATGCCGCCGATGTGCCAGTACAGCGCCTCCCCCGAGGGCCCGCTGGCCGGCGCCCCCACGGACTGGCACTTCCAGCACTACGGCGCCCGCGCGGCGGGTGGCACGGGCCTGATCATCGTCGAGGCGACCGCGGTCAGCCCCGAGGGCCGGATCTCCCCGTACGACCTCGGGATCTGGAACGACGAGCAGGTCGCGGCCTTCCGCCGGATCACGGCGTTCCTGAAGTCGCAGGGCACGGTGGCGGGCATCCAGATCGGGCACGCCGGACGCAAGGCGTCCACCGAGCGCCCGTGGGTGGGCGGCGCGCCGGTCGGCCCCGAGGGGCACGGCTGGCAGCCCGTCGCGCCGAGCGCCGTCGCCTTCGACGCGAAGCACCCGGTGCCGACCGAGCTCACGGTCGAGGAGATCCGGGAGACCGTCCAGCGGTTCGCGGACGGCGCGCGGCGCGCGCTGGACGCCGGGTTCGAGGTCGTCGAGCTGCACGGGGCGCACGGCTATCTGATCGGCCAGTTCCTGTCCCCGCACTCGAACCACCGCACGGACGAGTACGGCGGCTCCTACGAGAACCGCACCCGCTTCGCCCTGGAGGTCGTGGACGCGGTGCGCGCCGTGTGGCCCGATGAGCTGCCGCTGTTCTTCCGGATCTCCGCCACCGACTGGCTGGAGGACGGCAAGGGCTGGACCGCCGACGACACCGTGCGCTTCACCGCGGAGCTCCGGGCCCACGGGGTGGACCTGATCGACGTCTCCACCGGAGGGAACGCGGCGGGCGTCCGTATCGAGGCCGGCCCCGGCTACCAGGTGCCGTTCGCGGCGCGCGTGCGCAACGAGGCCAAGGTGCCGGCCGCCGCGGTCGGCATGATCACCGACGCCGAGCAGGCCGAGAAGATCATCGCCAACGGCGAGGCGGACGCGGTCCTGATCGGCCGCGAGCTGCTGCGCGACCCGTCGTTCGCCCGCCACGCGGCGCGCGAGCTGGGCGCGGACGCGCACGTCCCGAACCAGTACCTCCGCTCCGTCTGAGCTCCACGCCCCGAGCCCCGTCTCCTCACGCCCCCCGCGCAGACCGCGCCGGGGGCGTGACGCATTCCTCAGCGTCTTAATTTGCCTTTCAGATGCAAGTATTCGTAGCGTGCGGTCATGCGGCTGACACGCTTCACGGATCTGGCACTGCGCGTGCTGATGCGCCTCGCGGTCGAGCAGGAAGGCCTGCCCACCACGCGCGAGGTCGCGGCCACGATGGACGTGCCGTACACCCACACCGCGAAGGTCGTCGCGAAGCTGCAGCACATGGGGCTCGTCGAGGCCCGACGCGGCCGGGGCGGCGGACTCGCCCTCACCCCGGCGGGACGCACGGCCTCCGTCGGCGCCCTGGTCCGGGACCTGGAGGGGCCCGGTGACGTCGTGGACTGCGAGGGAAGCACGCCTTGCCCGCTGCGCGCCGCGTGCCGCCTGCGAGGTGCGCTGCGCGAGGCGCAGGAGGCGTTCTTCGCCTCGCTCGACCCGCTGACCCTCGCCGAGCTCGTCGAGGCGCCGACCGGCCCGCTGCTCCTGTCCCTGTCGCCCACGCGCGGCGCGGACTGACCCCCCACTCACCCCGCAACCGAAAGACCGCTGGTCACCGGCACCACGTTCCGTGTGACCTTAAATACGAATCTGAAATACCAATTAAGGAGATCCGCTGATGCTCACCGAATCCTCGGCCGCCGTCGTCCGCGCCACGCTTCCCGCCGTCGGCGCGGCCATCGAGGAGATCACCGGGCTCTTCTACGAGAAGCTGTTCGCCGCCCACCCCGAGCTGCTGCGCGACCTGTTCAACCGTGGCAACCAGGCGGCCGGCAGCCAGCGTCAGGCCCTCGCCGGATCGATCGCGGCCTTCGCGACCCGTCTGGTGGACCACCCCGACGAGCGGCCCGACGTCATGCTCGACCGCATCGCCCACAAGCACGCCTCGCTCGGCGTCCTCCCCGAGCAGTACCCGGTCGTGCACGAGCACCTGTTCGCGGCGATCGCCGAGGTGCTCGGCGACGCCGTCACGCCCGAGGTCGCCCAGGCCTGGGACGAGGTCTACTGGCTGATGGCCAACGCGCTGATCGCGATCGAGAAGCGGCTCTACGACGGGCAGGGCGTCGTGGCCGGCGACGTGTGGCGTGAGTGGGAGGTGGTGTCCCGCACCGACGACACCGCGGACGTCGCCTCCTTCCTGCTGCGCCCGGCCGGCGGCGGCCCCGCGCCCGCGTTCCGGGCCGGCCAGTACGTGTCCGTCCAGGTCGAACTGGCCGACGGCGCACGGCAGATACGCCAGTACAGCCTCACCGGCGCCCCCTCCGGAACGACCCGGTCCATCGCGGTCAAGCGCGTTCTCGGCGCCGGGGGCACCCCGGACGGCGAGGTCTCGCGGCACCTGCACGCGCACGTGCGCGCCGGTGACCGGCTGCGCGTCTCCGCCCCCTACGGCGACCTGGTCCTGGAGGCCGACGGTGCTCCCCTGCTGCTCGCCTCCGCCGGGATCGGCTGCACCCCGATGCTGGCGATGCTCGACGAGCTGGCGGGCTCGGGCCACGAGGGCCCGGTGACGGTCCTGCACGCCGACCGCTCCCCCGAGACCCACGCCCTGCGCGCCGACCACGAGTCGCTCACCGCGAAGCTCGCCGGTGGCACCGCCCACTTCTGGTACGAGCAGGCCGGCGCCGGCCACCGCACGGGCCTGATGGACCTCACGGACGTGACCGTCGCGCCCGGCACGCGCGCGTACCTGTGCGGCCCGCTCCCCTTCATGCGCGCCGCGCGCGAGCAGCTGCTCGGCAAGGGCGTCGCGGCCGCCGACATCCACTACGAGGTGTTCGGCCCCGACCTGTGGCTCGCCGCCGCCTGACACCCGTGTGACCTGCGCGGACCCCCGCACCGACGGTGATTGTCAGTGCGGGGGTGCAGACTGGCCGATACCTGGAGACAACGACGTTTCGGAGGTGTTCGGCATGACCGATGTGCTGCTGGCCGTGGGCACGCGCAAGGGGCTGTTCCTGGGGCGCCGAGGCGCGGACGGCGCCTGGACGTTCGACGAGAGCCCGTACTTCAACGCCCAGGCGGTGTACGCGGTCGCCATCGACACCCGGGGGCCGACACCACGGCTGCTCGCGGGCGGCGACAGCGCGCACTGGGGCCCGTCCGTGTTCCACTCCGACGACCTGGGCCGTACGTGGACCGAGCCGGCCGCACCCGCGGTCAAGTTCCCCAAGGACACCGGCGCTTCGCTGGAGCGGGTCTGGCAGCTGCACCCCTCGGCCGCCGAGCCCGGCGTCGTCTACGCGGGCACCGAGCCCGCCGCGCTGTACCGCTCCGAGGACCGGGGCGAGTCCTTCGAGCTGTGCCGCCCGCTGTGGGAGCACCCGACCCGCTCGAAGTGGGTGCCCGGAGGCGGCGGCGAGGGCCTGCACACGATCCTCAGCGACGCCCGTGATCCTGACTCCCTGACCGTGGCGGTGTCCACGGCCGGCGTCTTCCGCACCTCCGACGGCGGGGCCAGCTGGACTCCGTCGAACTCGGGGGTGAGCGCGGTGTTCATGCCGGACCCCGACCCGGAGTTCGGCCAGTGCGTGCACAAGGTGACCCGGGACGCGGCGGACCCCGACCGGCTGTACCTGCAGAACCACTGGGGCGTGTACCGCAGCGACGACGGCGGCGCGAAGTGGACGGACATCGGGGCGGGCCTGCCGTCGACGTTCGGCTTCGCGGCGGCGGCGCATCCGCACCGCGGCGACACGGCGTACGTCTTCCCGATCACCGCGGACTCGGACCGCGTCCCCGCCGACCGCCGCTGCCGTGTCTTCCGCACCCAGGACGCGGGCCGCACCTGGGAGCCCCTGGACCGCGGCCTCCCCCAGGGCGACCACTACGGCACGGTGCTCCGCGACGCCCTGTGCACGGACGACGCGGACCCGGCGGGGGTCTACTTCGGGAACCGGAACGGGGAGGTGTACGCGTCCGCCGACGACGGCGACACCTGGCGGCAGCTGGCGGAGCATCTGCCGGACGTGCTGTGCGTGCGCGCGGCCGTGGTGAGCTGACCGGGACCTCGCGCGGGGGGGGGGGGGGGGGGGCCCCGGGGGGGGGGGGGGGGGGCGGCGGGGGGCCCGCGCCCCCCCCCCCCCCGCCACGGCGAAACGCGCGCGCGGCGACGCGGCCGCCTAGTGGCAGCTGTCCAGGACCTGCGGGGTCCAGTCCCGGGCCAGGACGTCGACCAGGCCCAGGTCCGTGATCTTCATCGTGGGCGAGACCGCGAGGGTCAGCGTCGACACGCTCATGAACGGGTTGCGGTGACGCCAGCCCCACGCACCGAGTTCGTCGCGGACCCGGCTGGACGCGTCGGCCACGTGCTGGGCGGAGGCGGCGGACATGACGCCGCCGACGCCGAGGGACAGCCGCGCGGTGACAGCGCCGTCGCGGGCCACCGCGACACCGCCCTCGTCGGCGAGCACGGCCTGCGCCGCCGCCCGCATCGAGGTCACGGTGGTGCCGAGCGTGACGAGGTTGTGGCTGTCGTGCGCGTACGTGGTGGTCACGGCACCGTCGCCGAGGTCCATGCCGGTCACGGGCACACAGGCGGTGTGGTCGCGGCCGTGCCGGTTGCGGACCCAGCAGAGTGCGGTGCGGCCCTCCCACTGGACGAGGCCGTCGACGACGTCGAGCTCGATCTCGGTCGGCTCGGTGTACGTGTCGACCGGGTTGACGCGCAGGGCGCGGAAGCGGTGCCGGCCGTCGGCCAGGTCGACGCGCCAGCGGTACTCGTCGTCCGGGAGGCCGGGGACATGGACCGACCGTGCGAAGGGGTGGTCGGCCGGGGCCGGCTCGTCGTAGGCGGCACGACCGCCGGAGGCGACCACGCGCCCGCCCGAGAGCACGGTGTCGACGGCGAAGTCCTCCAGCGCCCCGTCGAGCAGGACGAGGTCGGCCCGCTTGCCCGGGGCCACGACACCCCGGTCCGGCAGGCGGAGCCGCTGCGCGGGCGTCCAGGTCAGCGCGCGCAGCGCGTCGAGCGCGGGCAGCCCGGCGGCGACGGCGACGCGCCCGATGTGGTCGAGGTGGCCGTGGGACAGGATGTGGTCGGCCGCGAGGTCGTCCGTGACCAGGCACAGCGGCGGCAGCTGCGGCAGCGCGAGCAGCGCCCGCACCACCTCGGGCTCCAGGCACTTCTCCTGGAGCATGACCGTCATGCCGAGCCGGGCCTTCTCGACGACGACCTCGGGCGTGTTCTTGGTGTGGTCGGAGTCGATTCCGGTGGCCATGTACCGGCTGAGCTCCTCGCCGGACAGGCCCGGGCAGTGGCCGTCGAGGATCGCTCCGTGCTCGCGGGCAGCCTCGATGACGGAGTGCATGCGCGGGTCGCCGGAGACGACGGCGCGGTAGTCCATGACCTCGGCCAGGGCCCGTACGCCGTCCCACTTGAGCAGGTCGTCGACGTCGGAGGCGTCGAGGTGAGCGCCCGAGTGCTCGAACCCGGCGAGGGCCGGCACGCAGGACGGCACGCCCCACACCTGCGTCTGCGGCGTGGCCTGCCCCGCGTCGATCATCCAGCGCATGGCCGCGCGCCCGGCGACGTTGACGATCTCGTGCGGGTCGGCGAGGACCGTGGTGGTGCCCCTCGGCAGCGTCAGCCACGCGAAGGGCGCCGGGGTGAGGAAGGAGCTCTCGATGTGCATGTGCGCGTCGATGAACCCGGGGACGATCAGCCGGCCCGTCGCGTCGATGGTCCGTGCCGCTTCGCCGCCGGTCCCGGGCGGCACGACTCCGCTGATGTCCGAGCCGGTGACGAGGACGTCGGCGGCGAAGGTCTCACCGGTGAAGACGGAGACGACGCGTCCCCCGGAGATGCGGATGTCGTGCACGTGGGCTTCCGATCGATGGTCGTGAGCGTGGGAGTCGGCGTTGCGTGGGCTGGGTGGTGCGGGCCGGCGGGCGGCCGCTCGGTCAGTGCACCGAGTTGTAGAAGAAGTAGACGAGGAACGGCAGCATGACCCACAGGCCCGGGTGCAGTTCCCTGAAACGCCCGGCCAGGGACTTGATCAGCACGTAGAGGGTGAGACCGGCGGCGATGCCGGTGCCGAAGTTGCCCCAGAAGAGGGTGCAGGCCACGACGACGGCCGCCGGGACGGCGTCGGTCGGGTCGGTCATGTCGATCTTGCGCAGCCCGGCCAGCATGGACAGGCCGATGAAGATCAGGACGGGCGCGGTCGCGGCCGCCGGGATCATCGTGGCGACCGGCGTGAAGAGCAGCAGCAGGGCGAAGAGGCTCCCGGTGACGACCGAGGTGAGGCCGGTGCGGCCGCCGCTGTCGGAGCCCGCGGCGGACTCCAGGTACGTGGTCACGCTGGGACCGCCGACGGCCGCGCCGCCGATGATGCTGACGGAGTCGACGAGGAACGGCTTCTTGATGTCCGGGACGTTGCCCTGGTCGTCGGTGAGACCGATGCGCTCGGCGACGGCCATCACGACGCCGGTGGCGGAGAAGAACTCGGCGGCGAACAGCGCGAAGAGGTAGGGCAGGTACTCGGGCTTGAGCGCACCCAGCACGTCGACGTGGAAGGCCGTGGCGCCGAGGCCGCCGGGCAGTTCGAACCAGGAGTCGGGCAGTTCGGCGACACCGAGCGGGATCGCGACGATCGTCAGCGCCACCATGGTGATGAGCAGCGTGCCGGGCACCTTGCGGGAGGCCAGGGCCGTCACCAGGCACAGGCCCGCGACGGTCAGCAGGCCCGGGGCGGCGGTGAGCTCGCCGAGCTTCATGCCCTTCGGGCCGAACTCGATCAGGCCGGCCGAGCGGAAGCCGAGCAGGGCGATGTAGAGGCCGATCGCGGGGCCGATCGCGAGGCGCACGCAGTCGGGGATGATCCGCGAGACCAGCTGGCGCACGCCGAGCAGCGTCAGGAGCAGGAAGGCGACGCCGGACCAGAGCACCATGCCCATGGCCACGTCGTAGGGCACGTGGTCGTGCTGGATCAGGGTGACGGCCACCAGTGCCACGCCGCCGAGGCCGGGGGCCAGGACGAACGGCAGGTTGGCGTAGAAGCCCATGAACAGGGTCGCCAGGACGACGGTGACGATGACCGCGGTGGTCGCCGCCGCGTGCGGCACTCCCGCGCCGGCGAGCATGCCGGGCACCACGACCACGACGTAGGCCGACGCGAGGAACATGCTGACGCCCGCGAGGACCTCCGTGCGCACGGACGTGCCGCGCTCCCGCAACCGGAACATGCGGTCGACAGCCGAGGTGGTTCTCGGCTCACTCTCAGTTGTCGCCACCATTACTCCTCATCATCAATGCAAGCGTTTGCACGATAGAGTACGGACAGACCGTGGGCACGTAAAGGGGATGTGTGTAAGGGCCTGATAAAGGTGCCCTTGCAGATCATGATCCCCGCGAAGGGGGAGGCAAGGATGGCGCGGCTGGAGGATGTGGCCCGGGCGGCCGGCGTCTCGGCGTCCACCGTGTCCCGCGCGCTGAGCCGCCCGGACATGATCTCGGAGTCGACCCGCCACCGGGTGCTGGCCGCGGCCGAGGAGCTCGGCTACCGGCACAACGCGGCCGCCCGCGCCCTCGTCACCGGCCGGACCGGACTGCTGGCGTTCAGCGTCCCGTCCCTCGCGAACCCGTTCTACGCACCGGTGATCGCCGGGGCCCAGGAGGCCGCCGAGAAGGCCGGGTGCGAGCTGATCGTGGTGGTCACCGACGGCTCGCCCGAGCGCGAGAAGGCGCTCATGGACCGGCTCGCGGACCGGGTGGACGGGTTCGCGGCGGCGGGCCCGCGCTCGACCGGGGACACCCTGGCGGCCGTGGCGCGCCGGCTGCCGCTCGTGACCCTCAACCGGCGGGTGCGCGGCGCCAGTTCGGTGGTCATCGACACCCCCGCCGGGATGACCGGGCTCGGCGCGCACCTGGCCGGTCTCGGGCACCGGCGGATCGCCTATCTCGGCGGCCCCGACGCCGGTTCCTGGCTGGATCCGCGACGCCTGCGCGCCCTGCGCGAGTCGGTCCCCGACCGCGAGGTCGTCGCGCTGACGCCGTATCCGCCGGAGTTCGAGGCCGGGGTCCGGGCGACGGACGCGGTGCTCGAGACCGGGGCCACCGCCGTCGTCGCGTACAGCAGCACGCTGCTGCTCGGCCTCCTGCACCGCATGACGACCCTGGGGCTCAGCGCACCCGGGGACTTCAGCCTCGCCTGCGCCGACGACCTGTCGGCCGCGGGTCTGGCACTGCCCGACATCACGGCGCTGCACGTCCCGGCGGCGGAGGCGGGCCGCCGTACGGTCGAGCGGCTGCTCGAACTCGCGGCGGGTTCCCGCGGCGAGTCCGCGACCCATCAACTGCTCCCGGTCGAACTCCTCGTCAGGACGTCGACCGGGTCTCCCGCCACTCCCTGACGTCGAGCCACCGCCCTACGAGGCGCTGGTGCGCCGGGCGCGGAACGCGGCGGCCTTGACCCGGTTCTGACAGGCCGTCGAGCAGAACTGGCGGCCCGCGTTGCGCGACGTGTCCACGTAGACCCGGTCGCAGCGGGGCGCCGCGCAGACCCCGAGCCGGCCCGCGTAGTCGCCGCCGAGGGCCATGGCCAGGCCGGTCGCGCAGCCGGCGCTCCAGCCGACGGCGTAGGAGTCTTCGGAGCCGTGGAAGTGGACCTGCCAGGGCTCGCCCGGGGAGCGGTCGAGCTGGGGGCGGGCGCCGGTGTCGCGGAGCAGCGCGTTCAGCGCGGGGGCCGCGGCGTCGAGGTCGTCGGCGGCCACGGCCTCGAAGACGGTACGCAACGCGCGTGCGGTGGCGGCCAGTCGGTCGGCCGCGTCCTGTTCGAGGTCGGCGCCGGCGGAGAGCGCGGCGCGGACCGCGCCCACGCGTTCGGCCCCCTCGGGAGCGGCGTAGGGGCGACCCCGCGCCTCGCCGTCGGTCAGCGCGTTGACGAGCGCCGCCGACGCGTCGAGCAGCGCCTTCATGTGACTGTCGAACAGCACTTGACCAGTTACCTCTCACTCGCCTAGCGTCCACATCACTGCCGTATCGGACTTTACCAGTGACGTGAGGTGTCGTGTCCCGCCCCGAGCCTCTGCCCCGCACCGTACGCATGCTGCTGCTCGCCCGGACCGTGAACCAGCTGGGCGCCTTCTCCCTCCCCTTCCTCACCGCGCTCATCTCCGCCGACCACGCGGCGGGGCTGACGACCGCGGGGCTCGTCACCGCCGCGTTCGGGCTCGCCACGATTCCGTCGCGCCTGGCCGGCGGCTACCTCGCGGACCGGATCGGCCCCCGGACGACGATCCTGCTCGGGCTCGGCGGCTGCGCGGCGGCCCAGTTGACGATCGCGGTCTCGGCCTCGCCGGTGGGTGCGGTCGCGGGGGCCGTGCTGCTCGGGCTCGCCTTCGAGCTGTACGAGCCGCCGAGCCAGGCGATCGTCGGCGAGTCCGTGCCGGAGCGCCAACGGGTGCGCGCCTTCAGCCTGTTCAGCGCGGCGCTCGCGGCGGGCGCGATGGGGGCGGGGCTGCTCGCGGCGCTCCTCGGCCGCTGGGACCTGCGTTGGCTGTTCGTCTGCGACGCCGTGACCTGCCTGGCCTGCGCTCTGCTGATCCGCGTCGCACTCCCCCGCGACCGGCGGGCGACGGCACCCGCCCGGCAGACCGCCACCGCCGTACGGCCGCTGCGCGACCGGGCGCTGCTGACCGTCCTGGCGCTCGGCACCGCGTACGCGCTGATCAACCAGCAGACCGTGATGACGCTGCCGCTCGCGCTGGAGCGGCAGGGCCGGGCGGCCGCGGACGCGGGCCTGCTGTTCACGGCGGCGGCCGCGACCACCGTGCTCGCGCAGCCGCTCGTACGGGCCCGGCGCCTGGCCCGGCTCTCGACGCGCGCGGCGCTCGCGTCGGCCCATGTGCTGCTGGCCGCGGGCCTGACGGGCTACGCGCTCGGCCGGTCCCTGTCGGCGCTGCTGGCCTCCGCCGCCGTGTGGAGCCTCGGTGACCTGCTGGTCATGGGCCGGGTCTACGCCCTGGTCACGAGCCTCGCGCCCGCCGGGGCGAGCGGCCGCTACCTGGCCGTGTTCGGGTGCGGCTGGGGAGTCGCGGCGACCCTCGCTCCCCTGCTGGGCACCCAGCTCCTGGCCCGTACGGGCGTGACGGCGCTGTGGTGGACGATGGCCGCCCTCTGCCTGCTGCTCGCCGCGCTCCACCTCCGGGTGACGCCGGAGTCACCCGTCGCCCCGTCCTACGGAAGGCTCCAGTCCACGGGCCGGGCCCCCTGGCGCGCCAGCAGGTCGTTGGCCCGGCTGAACGGGCGCGAGCCGAAGAACCCGCGGTCCGCCGACATCGGCGACGGGTGAGCCGACTCGATCGCCGGGAGGTCGCCGAGCAGCGGCCGCAGGTTGCGGGCGTCGCGGCCCCACAGGATCGACACCAGCGGGGTGCCGCGGGCGGCGAGGGCGCGGATGGCCTGCTCGGTGACCTCTTCCCAGCCCTTGCCGCGGTGCGCCGCGGGCTTGCGCGGGGCCGTGGTGAGCGCCCTGTTGAGCAGCAGCACGCCCTGCTTCGTCCACGGGGTCAGGTCACCGTTCGACGGCGGGGGCAGGCCGAGGTCGGCGCCGAGCTCCCGGTAGATGTTGATCAGGCTGCCCGGCAGCTGACGGACCTCCGGGGCGACGGCGAAGCTGAGTCCGATCGCCATCCCCGGTGTGGGATAGGGGTCCTGACCGACGATCAGCACGCGTACGTCGTCGAAGGGCTGCTGGAAGGCGCGCAGGACGTTCGCCCCCGACGGCAGGTACGTCCGGCCTGCCGCGATCTCGGCCCGCAGGAAGTCGCCCATCTCGGCGATGCGTCCGGCCACAGGGTCCAGGGCCTTCGCCCAGCCTGCTTCGACAAGTTCATTCAACGGTCTTGGTGCCACAGTGCGTCACCCTACTGGCCCACACCGACACTCCGCGCCCGCCCGCCGGGCCCCGGCGCTACTGTTCGTCCACCAAGGTCACCGGCGAGGAGGAAACCCGTTGCGTCCAGCGAACGAACCCGGCGGACGGTACGTGCTCGGCGTGGACTCGGGCGGCTCCGGGCTCCGGGTCGCCCTCGCCGAGGCCGCCGACCCGGCCGGCGCCGTCTCGACCCGTTCCGCCACCCCCGTACGGACGTCGGCGGCGGGTATCGACCCCGCGCACATGCTGGAGCTTCTGCTGCCGATGGCGCGGGAGTTGCTGGCCGGGGCGGGCGATCCCGTCCCGGTCGCCCTGGTCGTGGGCGCGGCCGGGATGGCGACCCTCGGCGACGGGCTGCGCGCGGAGCTTCCGGCCGCGCTCGCCCGCGAACTGGGCGTCGGGCGGCTCGCGCTGGCCGCCGACGGGGTCACCGCGTACGCGGGCGCGCTCGGCCAGCGGCCCGGCGCGGTCGTCGCGGCGGGCACCGGGATGATCGCCCTCGGCACGGATCTCGGCTCCTGGCGGCGGGCGGACGGCTGGGGACATCTGCTGGGCGACTGCGGGGGCGGCGCCTGGATCGGGCAGGCGGGGCTCGCGGCGGCGATGCGCGCGTTCGACGGGCGGCGCGGCGGCAGCGCGGCGCTGCTCGCGCGCGCCGAGGAGCGGTTCGGCCCGGCGGGCGAGCTCCCCGGCCGGATCTACCCGCGCACGGACCGCCCGGCGGCCCTCGCCTCGTTCGCCCCCGACGTGGCGGCCTGCGCCCCCTCCGACCCCGTCGCGGCGTCGATCCTGCGGGACGCGGCGCGGCACATCGCGGAGTCGGCGGCGGCGGTGTGCCCGGCGGACGGCGGCGAGGTCGCCCTGACCGGCGGCCTCTTCAACATGGGCGCTCCTCTCCTGGACCCGCTCCACCGCGAACTCACGGCCCAGCTCCCCAAGGCCGAGCTCACCCCCGCCGCGGGCGACCCCCTGCACGGCGCCCTGGTGATCGCGGCGGCCCTGGCAAGCGACGGGCTCCGTCTGCCGCGGGACGGCCGGCTGCTGTTCGTGCCGTAGGGGCGCCCGGGGCGGGGGTCGGGCAGGCCCGCCCGCACCACTCCACCCGGTGGCACCGGGCGCCTCCCGCACCACTTCCGTCCCGCCCGCACCGAAGCGGACGCCTCCCTTTACTCCCCCACACACCCCCCGGACCTGGACATTCACACTCTCCGCGACTGAACGGACAATCGCGGACGGATACCGCTCAGCCGCCCCCTGACCGAACAACGATGCCCGGAGAGCCAGTAGCATGCGGCCGCATGAGCTCCCCCACTGGGCCCGCATCCGGCCTGCCTGTACGAATGCCGCGACCCCGTCAGCCCGGACGGCACCGCCGGCCGGAACCCGTGGCCGCCCCCGAGGGCGCGCCGTCCCTCGTTCTGGCCGTGCCCGGCACGCCCAGCGCCGCCACGCGCATGCTGGCCGACGAGGTCGTCAGCATCGCGCGCTCGGAGCTTCCCGGCCTGGACGCCCGTGTGGGGTTCGTCGAGGGTGAGGTCACCGACTTCCCGGTTTCCGCCGAGTTCCCGTCCCTCGCGTCCGTGCTCGCGCACGCCGCGAAGGAGCGCACCGCCCGCTACGAGCAGGCCGTGGCCGCCGGCGTCGAGGCGAAGGCGCCCGAGGGCCCCGTCGCGGTCGTCGTGCCGCTGCTCGCCGGCCCGGACAACGCGCAGATCCGCCAGATCCGCCAGGGCATCGCGGACAGCCGCGTCCCGGCCGAGCTGACCGACGTGCTCGGCCCGCACCCGCTGCTCGCGGAGGGCCTGCACGTGCGTCTGTCGGAGGCGGGCCTGGCCCGCGCCGACCGCGCCCGTCTGTTCACGGTGGCCACGGCCGCCGACGGCATCATCCTCGCCGCAGTGGGCGGCGAGGAGGCCGTGCAGGCGGCCGGCATCACGGGCATGCTGCTCGCCGCCCGTCTGGCCGTCCCGGTGATCGCCGCCGCGCTGGACGCGGAGGGCGCCGTCGCCGCGACCGCCGAGCAGCTGCGCGCCTCCGGCTCGCAGAACCTGGCGCTGGCCCCGTACCTGATCGGCCCCGAGCTGGACCCGAGCGTCCTCGAGGCCGCCGTCAAGGACGCGGGCTGCGCCGCCGCGGAGCCGCTCGGCGCGTACCCGGCGATGGGCAAGCTCGCGCTGTCGAAGTACACGACGGCGCTGGGCATCACGCCGCAGCCGGCCGTCTCCGGCAGCTGAGCCGAAGCACCGAGAGGGGCCCGGGGGCCGGACGGGCCCCGGCCCCGCGGGGGGGGGGGGGGCGCCCCGACCCGGGGGGGCGCCCACCCCCCCCGACCCCGCCGGGCCCCCCCCCCCAACCCCCCCCCCCCGGGGCG
>NZ_JBHYTK010000069.1:39166-40319 GCF_042749255.1 Streptomyces sp. NPDC059524
GCTCCCCCGACCCCCGGCGGGGCCCCGGGCCCCGCTCGGCCCCGGCCCCCTTCGTGTCGTCGCGGGCCGCTCTACGCGGGCGGGCCGAACACCACGCAGGACGCGGCGGGCACCCGCAGCGAACCGCCCCGGACGGGCTCGCCCGTCTCGGCGTCCACGGTGAACCAGGTGACGTCGCCGGACCGCTCGTTCGCCGCGTACAGGAACCGGCCGCCGGGGTGGAGGGCCAGGTCACGGGGCCAGTGGCCACCGCACGGGACGGTGGCGCGCAGGGTGGGCTGTTCGCCGGTGGGGTCGAGGGCGAAGACGGAGACGACGTCCTCGCCGCGCGTGGCGGTCCACAGGAAGCGTCCGTCGGGGGCCACGACGACCTCGGACGGGTAGGCGTCGCCGCGCGGGGCGCCGGGCAGCACGGGGACCTCGGTGAGCGGTTTGAGGATGCCTCCGGCGGCGTCCCAGCGGCACACGGTGAGCGTCGGGGCGAGCTCGTTGAGGACGTACGCGTACTCGCCGCCGGGGTGGAAGGCCAGGTGGCGCGGCCCTGAGCCCGGGCGCAGGGCCGTCTCGTGGTGCGGGGTGAGGTGGCCGTCGACCAGGGCGCAGACGCGGACCGAGTCGGTGCCGAGGTCCACGCTGACGGCCCAGCCGCGGCTCGGGTCGACCACGATCTGGTGGGCGTGCGGGCTCTGCTGGCGCTGCGGGTGCGGACCGGAGCCGGTGTGGTGCAGCACGTCGCGCAGTGCGGGGTCGGGGGTTCCGTCGGCGCGCAGCGGCACGGTGCTGACGCTGCCGGAGCCGTAGTTCGCCGTGAGGATGTGGTTGCCCCACACGGTGAGGTGGGTGGGGCCGGCGCCGTCGACGGGGGCGGCGGGGGCGGCCAGGGTCGTGGACACGGCGTCCGTGCGGAACGCGGCGACGGCCCCCGCGGTCGTCTCGCTGACCGCGTAGAGGAACCCGCCGTCGAGCGCCAGATACGACGGGTCGGGCAGGGCGTCGGTGGTGTGCAGGAGCGTGAGCGCGCCGTCGGCCGGGTCGACGGCCGCCGTGACGACGCCGGGCCCGCCCGCGGCGGTGAAGGATCCGATGTACGCGTGTCCTGTCTGGCTGCTGCCGCTCACTGCTTCCCCTTTCGGGGCCCGGGCGGGGGTTGGCC
>NZ_JBHYTK010000070.1:0-40234 GCF_042749255.1 Streptomyces sp. NPDC059524
GTCAGCCACTCGCGGGCCTCGGCGGCGACCCGCTCGGCCTCCGCGCGGGCGGCGGCCAGCGCCTGGTCGGCCTCGGCCCGCGACTCGTCGAGCAGTCGGCGGGCCTGCGACTCGGTGCGGGCGCGCAACTGCTCGGCCCACTGCACGTTCTCGTTGACGTGGTTCTCGACCGTGCGGCGGCGCTCGGCCAGCTCCTGGTCCAGCTGCTGGCGCCGGTTGACCGCCTCGGTGTGCAGCTCGGCCTGGAGCCGGGACTGCTGCTCGGCGTGCTCCTGCAGGATCCGCTGCGTCTGTGCGCGGGCCTCCCGCAGCTCGCGCTCGGCGTCGGCGCGCAGCTGATCGGCCTGGATCTGGGCATTACGAAGGAGCTGCTCGGCCTGATAGCCGATGTCCGCCCCGTCGTAGGCAGGCCGGGTCGCGAGGCTGCGGCGCGCCTCGTGCAGCTTGGCGCGCAGCACCTCCACCTGATAGCCGAGGTCCTCGGCGTGCTGGACGGCCTTCTCCCGCTCGGTCTCGAGGCGCTTCATCTCGGCCTCGAACCGCGAGAGATGGTCGGTCTCAGCCGGCCGCCGGCCGTCCTGGCTCTCGTAGCCCCGCACTGCGCGGTCCCATCCGTCCCCTGGTCGCAAGTCTTTCCTTACGAGCCCCGGCCGTACGCCGAACGGGGCCCCCGGGGAATGGTGTCAGATCGAACAGGGCGGCGCTGTCGGACCTCGGCTCTGGCTGCCCGACCACTCCGACCACGTCCCCCGATACCCGGACCCCGGCCCACGACTGTCCTGTTGCGTGCGACAGCCGCCCCCCAACCCTACCGGCCCGAGTATGTGGAGGTCAGTGCTCCGCCGACTCCTGCGGTGCGGCGGTGACGAGTTCGGTCAGCACGCCGTGGCAGTCCTTGGGGTGGAGGAACGTGATCCGGGACCCCATCGAGCCGATCCGCGGCTCGTCGTAGAGCACCCGCACGCCCTTGCCGCGGATGGCCTCGGAGTCCCCGTCGACGTCCGCCGTGCCGAAGGCGATGTGGTGCACTCCCTCGCCGTTCTTGGCCAGCCACTTGCCCACCGCGGAGTCCTCGCGGGTCGGCTCCAGGAGCTGCAGGTAGGAGGCGCCGCCGTCGTCGGTGGCGTTGATCTTGAGCATGGCCTCGCGCACGCCCTGCTCCTCGTTGACCTCGGAGTGGAACACCTCGAAGCCGTACGTGGCACGGTAGAACTCAACAGTCTTGTCGAGGTCGAAACAGGCGATCCCGATGTGGTCGATTCGCGTCAGCATGCTTCCAGTGCAGCGCGCCCCACGGTGGTCACGCAACGTGCGCGCGATCACACCGTCGCTCCGATGACGTGCGGGGTACCGCTCAGTACATTCGAGTAAACCCTCGTTCACTCCTCATATCCAAGGGGCCGTGCCTCATGTCTGGAACGACCGGTACCACCTCAGTGATCGTCGCGGGCGCGCGGACGCCCATGGGCCGTCTGCTCGGCTCGCTCAAGTCCTTCTCCGGAGCCGACCTCGGTGGCTTCGCGATCAAGGCCGCCCTCGACCGTGCGGGGATCGGTGGCGACCAGGTGCAGTACGTGATCATGGGCCAGGTGCTCCAGGCGGGTGCCGGGCAGATCCCGGCCCGCCAGGCCGCCGTCAAGGGCGGGATCCCCATGAACGTGCCGGCGCTGACCATCAACAAGGTCTGCCTCTCCGGCCTCGACGCCATCGCGCTCGCCGACCAGCTCATTCGCGCCGGCGAATTCGACATCGTGGTCGCGGGCGGCCAGGAGTCGATGACCAACGCCCCGCACCTGCTGCCGAAGTCCCGCGAGGGCTACAAGTACGGCGCTGTGCAGATGATCGACGCCATGGCGTACGACGGCCTCACCGACTCCTTCGAGAACGTCGCCATGGGCGAGTCCACGGAGAGGCACAACACCCGCCTGGGCATCGGCCGCCCGGAGCAGGACGAGATCGCGGCGCTGTCCCACCAGCGCGCCGCGGCCGCCCAGAAGAACGGCCTGTTCGAGGCCGAGATCACGCCCGTCGAGATCCCGCAGCGCAAGGGTGACGCGGTCGTCTTCAGCAAGGACGAGGGCATCCGCGCCGAGACGACCGTCGAGTCGCTGGGCAAGCTGCGCCCCGCGTTCGCCAAGGACGGCACGATCACGGCCGGCACCTCCTCGCAGATCTCGGACGGCGCCGCCGCCGTGGTCGTCATGAGCAAGGCCAAGGCCGAGGAGCTGGGCCTGGAGTGGATCGCCGAGATCGGCGCGCACGGCAACGTGGCGGGCCCGGACAACTCCCTCCAGTCCCAGCCGTCGAACGCGATCCAGCACGCCCTCAAGAAGGAGGGCCTGGCCGCCGAGGACCTCGACCTCATCGAGATCAACGAGGCGTTCGCGGCCGTCGCGGTCCAGTCGATGAAGGACCTCGGCGTGTCCACGGAAAAGGTGAACGTCAACGGCGGCGCCATCGCCCTCGGTCACCCGATCGGGATGTCCGGCGCGCGTCTCGTGCTGCACCTCGCCCTCGAGCTCAAGCGGCGCGGCGGCGGTGTCGGCGCGGCCGCGCTGTGCGGTGGCGGCGGTCAGGGTGACGCGCTCATCGTGCGGGTACCCAAGGCCTGACCGACGGGTGAGCGAGGGGTGACCGAAGGGTGATCCCCCCCGACCCCTTTCGCAGTTTGCTGTACGGGACCGAGTGAACGGAGCTGTGATGCAGGACGTCCCCACGCTGGTCGCCCAGGCGAGGGAGGGCAGGCCGAGGGCCGTGGCCCGGCTGATCTCCCTGGTGGAGGGGGCGTCCCCACAGCTCCGTGAGGTCATGGCGGCGCTGGCCCCTCTCACCGGGAACGCGTACGTGGTCGGCCTCACCGGTTCGCCCGGAGTCGGCAAGTCGACCTCCACGTCGGCGCTCGTGAGCGCGTACCGGCGGGCCGGGAAGCGGGTCGGCGTCCTTGCCGTCGACCCGTCCTCCCCGTTCAGCGGGGGCGCGCTGCTCGGCGACCGGGTCCGGATGTCGGAGCACGCCTCCGACCCCGGGGTCTACATCCGCTCGATGGCCACGCGCGGCCATCTGGGTGGACTCGCCTGGGCGGCGCCGCAGGCCATCCGGGTGCTCGACGCGGCCGGCTGCGACGTGGTCCTCGTCGAGACGGTCGGGGTCGGCCAGTCCGAGGTGGAGATCGCCTCGCAGGCGGACACGAGCGTGGTGCTGCTGGCGCCGGGGATGGGCGACGGCATCCAGGCGGCCAAGGCCGGAATCCTGGAGATCGGCGACGTCTACGTCGTCAACAAGGCGGACCGCGACGGGGCCGACGCGACGGCCCGCGAGCTCAACCACATGCTGGGCCTCGGCGAGTCCCGGGGACCGGGGGACTGGCGGCCGCCCATCGTGAAGACCGTCGCCGCGCGCGGCGAGGGCATCGACGAGGTCGTCGAGGCGCTCGAGAAGCACCGGGCGTGGATGGAGGAGCGCGGGGTCCTCCAGGAGCGGAGGGTGGCCCGGGCGGCCCACGAGGTCGAGTCCATCGCTGTGACGGCCCTGCGCGAACGCATCGGCGACCTCTCGGGCGATCAGCACGTGGGCGCCCTCGCGGAACGCATCGTCGCCGGCGCCCTGGACCCCTACCGAGCCGCCGACGAACTGATCGCGGGCCTGACCCAGTCCTGAACACCCGCGCCCGCCCCTCAGGCGGGGCGGGCGCCCGGAAGGGTGACGGGTCCGGCCCTGCCGCGGGGCGCCGCTCCGGGGCGTGGGTCAGTCGTCGTGGGACGGGGTGACCTTGGTCGAGGTCAGGGGGACGGTCCAGTCGTGGTCCGTGCCGTTCGCGGACGTCGTCTCGACCTCCCAGGCCTTGTCGTCCAGGTCGACCGACGTGACCCGGCCCTCGGCCGACGCGGCCCGCGCGGCGTCCGAGGCCGAGGTCGACGCGTCCCGGAGCACCGACGACACCCGCTCGGCCGAGTCGTCGTCACCGTCGTCGTCCCGCTCCACGTGCGAGCCCAGGACCTTGCCCGTGGCGGGGTCGATCTCGACGTGGTGCCACTTGTTCCCGGAGCCGATGACGTCGACGTCCCAGACCAGGCGGCCGTCGTCGGAGTCCAGGTCCGCCTCCGTGGCGACCCCGGGCGTGTGGCGCAGCGCCGCCGCGATCGCGTCCTCGGCGCTCACCTTCGCCTTCGCGGAAGTGGCCTCTTCGCGGTCGTCGTCCCGGTCGTCGTCGTCCCGGTCGGTGTGCGCGGCCGGCGTCGACGCGGACGTACGGTCGTCGTCGTCCTCCCCGGCGAAGGCCACCGTCGTGGCGGTGCCCGCGCCGATCACCACGGCGGCGGCGACGGCGGAGAGTGCGAGGATGCGGCGCTTCATGAGAACTCCCGTTCCAAGGGTGCAGTGGGCCAGTTCGGTTCGACGGGGACCACGCTGCCCGACCGATGCTGAAGCCCCGCTGAAGGACCCTGAAGACCTCTTCAGGTTCGACCTGCGACCCTGACCCCTATGCGCCTGTTGATCGTGGAGGACGAGAAACGCCTCGCCCTGTCGCTTGCGGCGGGACTCACCGCCGAGGGCTACGCCGTGGACGTCGTGCACGACGGCACCGAGGGCCTGCACCGCGCGAGCGAGGGGACGTACGACCTGGTCGTCCTCGACATCATGCTGCCCGGCATGAACGGCTACCGCGTCTGCGCGGCCCTGCGCGCCGCCGGCCACGACGTCCCGATCCTGATGCTCACGGCGAAGGACGGCGAGTACGACGAGGCGGAGGGCCTGGACACGGGCGCGGACGACTATCTGACGAAGCCGTTCTCGTACGTCGTGCTGGTCGCCCGCGTGAAGGCCCTGCTCCGCCGCCGCGGCCGCACCGGCAGCGCGAACCCCGTGCACACGGTCGGCCCGTACGCGGTCGACACGGGCGCCCGCAGGGTCACGCACACCCGGGACGGCGGCATCGAAGTCCCGCTCACGGCGAAGGAGTTCGCCGTGCTGGAGCAGCTCGTGCTGCGCCGCGGCGAGGTCGTGTCGAAGAGCGAGATCCTGGAGCACGTCTGGGACTTCGCGTACGAGGGCGACCCGAACATCGTCGAGGTCTACGTCAGCGCCCTGCGCCGCAAGCTCGGCGCGGAACTCATCCGCACGGTGCGCGGCGCCGGCTACCGCCTGGAGGCGCCGCGATGAGCCGCACCCTCGGCTCGGTACGGGCGCGGGCCACCCTCGCCGCGACCCTCGTCGTCGCGGTGGCCCTGGTCGCGGCCGGCACGGCCCTGCTGCTGGCCCTGCGCAGCAGTCTCACCGGCGAGGCGGGCCGGGCGGCGGACTCCTCGGCCCGCCGCGTCGCGACCACCCTCGTCACACAGCCGGCGACGGACGCGATCGACCTGGACGACGGCGACGAGCCGGTCCAGGTGGTCGACGCCGACGGCCGGCTGCTCGCCGCGACCGAGGACCTGGAGCACATCACCGGCACGGAGACGGAGCAGGTCCGCCCGGCCGACGGCGCCCCGGCGGGCGGCGGCGGGGACGACGACGGGGACGACGGGGACGAGGACGACGCCGGGCGGACCCGCCCCGAGGTCTCCGACGACACCCGCTACACCGACGGCGAGGCGACGATCGACGGCGACACCGCCGACTACCGCTTCGCCGCCGTGGAGGTCGACGACACCCCGCGCGGCGACCTGACGGTGTACGCGGGCGCGCCCCTCGCCGCGGAGCGCAGCGCGGTGACGACGGCGTCGACGGCGATGCTGATCGGCTTCCCGGTGCTGCTCGTGGTGGTCGCCGGGGTGACCTGGCTGGTGACGCGGCGCGCGCTGCGCCCGGTGGAGGGCATCCGCGCCGAGATGGCCGCGATCACCGCCTCCCGCGACCTGGGCCGCCGCGTCCCGGTCCCGGACACGCACGACGAGGTGGCCCGGCTGGCCCGGACGACGAACGAGACGCTGGCCGCGCTGGCCGACTCCGTGGAGCGTCAGCGCCGGTTCGTGGCGGACGCCTCGCACGAGCTGCGCAGTCCGATCGCCTCGCTGCGCACCCAGCTCGAAGTGGGCGCGGCGCACCCGGAGCTGCTCGATGTGCCGGGCGCGGTCGAGGACACCGTACGGCTCCAGGAACTGGCCGCGGATCTGCTGCTGCTGGCCCGGCTCGACGCGGGGGAGCGGCCGGGCGGCACGGCCGTGGACCTGGCCGCGCTGGTGCGCGAGGAGCTGTCCCAGCGGGTCGGGGACCGGGTGCCGGTGGAGACGGCGACGCGGGGCGAGGCCCGGGTGACGGGTTCGCGGGGCCAGCTGGCCCGGGTCGTGGCGAACCTGGTCGACAACGCGCAACGGCACGCCCGTACGGCGGTGCGGGTCACGGTGGAGGGCGGCGCCGCGGGTCAGGGGGCGCGCCTGACGGTGTCCGACGACGGCGACGGGGTGCCGGAGGCGGAGCGGGAGCGCGTCTTCGAGCGGTTCGTACGGCTCGACGACGCGCGGTCCCGGGACGGTGGCGGGGCCGGTCTGGGCCTCGCCATCGCCCGGGACGTGGCCGAGCGGCACGGGGGCACCCTGACGGTGCGCACCGCGCCCGAGGGCGGCGCGCTGTTCGAACTCACGCTGCCGGGAAGGCGATCCGGTACGGAGACCGGAAGGGAAAACTGACGGGCCGGGCGCTTGACGGAGAAGGTCGGCGGTCCTCCGTGCGGTGCCCGGCCGCGCTGTCCGGCTCGCTCAGGGTTTGCCGCGCTGCGAACGCAAGTGTTCGGCGATCGGGCCGAGCGCCTTGCGCAACCCCGCCAGGTCCTCGGCCGGCACGAGGTCGATGAAGTGCCGGCGCACGGACGCCACGTGGTGCGGGGCGACCTGGCGCATGGTCTCCAGACCGTGATCGGTCAGCACGGTGTAGAGTCCGCGCCGGTCGGAGGCGCAGTTCTCCCGGCGGACCAGGCCCGCGTTCTCCATCCGGGTGATCTGGTGCGAGAGGCGGCTCTTGGACTGCAGGGTGGCGGCCGCGAGGTCGCTCATCCGCATCCGCTGGTCGTCGGCCTCGGAGAGGTTGACCAGGATCTCGTAGTCGTTCATCGTCAGGCCGAAGGGCTGGAGGTCTCGCTCCAGCTGGTAGTTCAGCAGCCTGTTGACCTCCAGGTGGGTGCGCCAGGCGCACTGTTCCTCGTCGGTCAGCCACGGCGTGGCCGTCTGGGTCTCCATGTGATCGAGTCTACCTAAAAAGTTGAAAGGCGAACGAATCTGGGACTTGTGACGCCGCCCACCCCGGTGTGCACCGGCCGTCCCCCCGATGGGTTCACGCGTTCGACGTCACACTCCGCAGATTACCGCTCACAGCCCGAAGCGACGCTGGAGGTCACCGAGCTGTCCGGGAAGGCGCGGTACGGATGGCTGACCTGTGGAGCCTCCGTGCGCACCCGGCGCGCCGCCTGGAACTCCGGCCTGGTGAGGTACGTCACCCGTCGCCTGTTCGGGCATCAACGACTCGCTGGACTGCAACAACACCGTGCCGGCCCCCACGAACTCGAACTGGTGCTCCTCGCCGGAGACCCCGCCGATCCCCGTCATCGCACGTAGACCGCCGATCACGCCCGTCAGATAACCGTGGTCGTAGTGGTGGCACGGCGACGGGCAGTCGGCCCAGCCGACGAGCGCCTGCGGATCCACCCGGATCGGCGGCTCCATGAAGACGACGGGACCGTTGGAGGCCGCCACGAATTTGCCGGTGCCAATGAGCGTCAGAAAGCCCGGCACGATCGATTGCTTCAGTGCGAGAGTTGGCTGAAAAGCGAGCAGGTTGCCCGCCCGGATGGTCAGATTCCCGTCATCCAGGTCGTAGGAGTTCACGTCGAAGGCCCGGTCGGCGAGCAGCATCTTGCCGCTGCCCTCCGCCACCACCCAGTCGCTCGCGTGCAGCGGCGAGTGGAACGAGGTGCGCACCAGCCGGTCCAGACGGCCGTGCCCGATCCCGTTGAAGTCGATGCTCCCGTAGTAGGCGATCATCTTCCCCTTCTGCAGGAACCACTGACCGCCGCCGCCCCGGCCGCCGCCCTTCAGTTCCACGCAGAAGGTGTACGCGTTCACGTTGTCGTCCGCCGGCAGGGTCGCCGGGTCGAACACCGCGGGTCCACTCGTCACAGCTTCTCCTCCGAGGCCTGCACGTACACCGCGCCGCTGCCGCTCAGCTCCAGCTGGAACGCCTCGCCGCTGCCGCGCCCCACCATGTCCCGCCAGCCGAGCGCCGTCGACAGCCGGTTGCGCACGTCCCCGTGGTGGGCGACGTACGCCTGCGGGTCGACGTGGACCTCGCGGCCCGGGCCGATGGGGACCTCGATGACCCCGCCGTGCGCCATGACGGCCACCGCGCCGTGCCCCTGGAGCGTCGTCGTGAACAGCCCCTGGCCGCTGACCTGCCCGCGCACCATGCCCATCACCCCGCCCTGCGAGCCGAGGAACATCGTGCCCTGGCGCAGCGCCCCGTCGAACGCGAGCAGCCGGTCCGCCTCCACGTAGAGGGTGTCGCCCGTCAGCTCGATGATCTGGATGTGGTGCCCGCCGTGCCCGAACAGGACCGTGCCGCTGCCCTCGACCGTCATCAGCGGCGCCGCCTCACCGGCCACCCGGCGCCCCAGCATCGACATCAGCCCGCCCTGGCCGCTCTGCACGCTGGGCGTGAAGGACACGTCCCCCTTGTACGCGAGCATCGCGCCGCGCTGGCTGTAGAGGCGCTGCCCCGGCAGGACCGTCGCCTCGATCATCTTCGAATTGACCTCACGGAAGGCCATGTCACACATCCCCCGCGATCGTGTTCCGCTCGCTGGGCTGGACGTAGACGAGCCCCTCGCCCTCGAAGCGGATCTGGAACGCCTCGCCGCCGCCTTCCCCCAGGAACGTGCGGAAGGTGACGCCGGACTGGAACGACTGGCTCAGGTTGCCCTGGTGGGCGACGTACGCGCCCGGGTCCACGGTCAGCGGGTACTGGCGGCTGACGCGCAGCACCACGGCCGGGCCGTCGCTCATGATCGCCGCCTGGCCGTGGCCCTCGACGGTCGTCGTGAACAGTCCGTTGCCCTGCGAGGCGCCGCGCAGGCCCGTGAAGCTCGTGCCGGTGCGCAGGCCCGCGTCCGTGCACAGCAGATTGCTCGACTCGACGTAGAGCTTGTCCCCGCGCAGGTCCACCAGGTTGATCTCGCTCGCCCGGTCCGCGAACCAGCAGGTGCCCTGCCCCTTCACCTCCATCACCGTCAGCTGCTCGCCCGTGATGCGCCGGGTCACCATCCCCCGGATCCCCTCGCCACCCCCGCTCAGCTTCTTGAAGGCCATCCGGCCGTCGTACGCGACCATCGACCCGTTCTTCGCCCTGACGCCGTCGCCCGTCATGTCGACGGCCAGCACCTTGCTGCCCTGGAGCCGAAACGTTGCCACGGGGACGACGGTAGCCGGAGCGGGGAGCCCGCCGACAGGGCACGGAGGAGGCGGTGCCACAATGGAAACGCTTGTGCGCACGTTCACAAGATCGTCATGTCCTGACAAAGAACTTCTGCCGAAGGTGCCCCGTGGACATCAAGACCGCCTCCGCCCTCCGACGCCTCCGCCTGGTCTCCGGGCCGGAGGCCGTCTCCTTCCTCCTGCTGCTCGTGTGCTCCGTGCTCAAGCGGACGACGGACTTCAACGCGGTGCCGGTCATGGGCGCGGTGCACGGCATCCTCTTCGTCCTCTACGTCGTCTTCTGGCTGGACGCCTGGAACCGCACGAAGTGGAGCTTCGGCACCGCCGCCCTCTACTTCGTCCTCTCCGTCCTGCCCACCGGCGGCTTCTTCGCCGAGCGCAAGCTCAAGCGCGAGGCCGAGAGCGCGGTCATCGCCTCCCGCGCCCGCCAGGAAGGCGTGGTCAACGCATGATCGTCGCCTTCTCCGTGACCCCGCTCGGGGTCGGCGAGGACGTGGGGGAGTACGTCGCCGACGCCGTCCGCGTCGTCCGCGAGTCCGGACTGCCGAACCGCACCGACGCCATGTTCACCTCGATCGAGGGCGAGTCCTGGGACGAGGTCATGGACGTCGTCAAGCGCGCCGTCGCCGCCGTCGAGGAGCGTGCCCCGCGCGTCTCGCTCGTCCTCAAGGCCGACATCCGACCCGGCGTCACCGACGGTCTGACGTCGAAGGTCGAAACCGTCGAGCGGCACCTGACCGCCGAATAGGCCCGGGCCGACACGCCGTCAGGCGGCGCGGGCCCACCGCCCGCGCCGCTCAACTCCCCTGCTTGGCCCTACCACTCACTCGTCCGCCCCCTTCTGGTTCGACACGCCCGTAGATGTCCCTTTTGGTGAGGGTATCGATACGGCCGATCACCAGATCCTGGAGGGCGCTGTGCGGCCTGAGGGCTACGACTACGACACCTACAGCCGGCTCGCCGGACCGCTGACCCAGCCGTCCGGACGGGGCCGCTACCGGGTCCAGTACACATCCCTGCTCTCGCGCGAGCCCCGCCGAATACGCGCCGTCCTGCTGATGACCCTGGCCCCGGTCCTCACCGGAGTGCTCCTCGTCTACCTCGTCTGGCCCAGCCACTGGGTCGAACGCGAGGGCGGCGACAGCTGGCTCGTCGGACTCGACGTCGTCATGCTCGTCTCCATCGGGCTCATCGAGCTGTTCATGCTCGTCAACGTCATATCCATCGCCCACGCGACGATGGTCGCCCGGGACCCCGTGCCGGTGGTCCCCGAACCGGGCACCCGGGTCGCGTTCCTCACGACGTACGTCCCCGGCAAGGAACCCCTCGCGATGGTGCGCGCCACCCTCGAAGGGGCCGTGCGGATCCGGCACGACGGACCCTTCGACGTCTGGCTCCTCGACGAGGGCGACGACCCCGCCGCCAAGGCCCTGTGCGCCGAGCTCGGCGTCCGCCACTTCACCCGCCACGGCGTCCCGGAGTGGAACCGGAACAAGGGCCCGCACAAGACCCGCACCAAGCACGGCAACTACAACGCCTGGCTCGCGATGCACGGCGGCGGCTACGAGTTCTTCGCCTCCGTCGACACCGACCACGTGCCGCACCCCGAGTTCCTCGAGCGCACGATGGGCTACTTCCGCGACCCGGACATCGCCTTCGTCGTCGGCCCCCAGGTGTACGGCAACTACACCTCACCGGTCACCAAGGCCGCCGAGTCCCAGCAGTTCCTCTTCCACGCGCTGATCCAGCGGGCCGGCAACCGCTACCGCGCCCCCATGTTCGTCGGCACCAACAACATCGTCCGGATCAGCGCCCTGCGCCAGATCGGCGGACTCGTCGACTCGATCACCGAGGACATGGCGACCGGCTTCGAGATCCACCGCCACCGCAACCCGCTCACCCGGGCCCACTGGCGCTCCGTCTACACCCCCGACGTGCTCGCCGTCGGCGAGGGCCCCGCCTCCTGGACGGACTTCTTCACCCAGCAGATGCGCTGGTCGCGCGGCACGTACGAGACGCTGTTCAAGCAGTTCTGGAAGGCCCCGTTCTCGATGCCTCCGGGCCGCCTCTTCTCGTACACGATGATGCTCGTCTACTACCCCATGACGGCCGTCAACTGGCTGCTCGGCGTGCTCAGTTGTGTGCTGTTCCTCTGGTTCGGAGCCTCCGGCACCGAGGTGTCCGCGTCCGTGTGGCTCATGCTCTACAGCGACGCCGCAGCGCTCCAGATCGGCCTCTACCTGTGGAACCGGCGGCACAACGTCTCGCCGCACGAACCCACGGGCTCCGGCGGACTCGCCGGCATGGCGATGTCGGCCATCTCCGCGCCCATCTACCTGAAGTCGCTCGGCGCGGCCCTGCTGCGCCGCCCCAGCCGCTTCGTGGTCACCCCCAAGGGCGGCGACGCCAGCCCCGACCGGCCGCTGACCTTCCGGATCCACCTGACCTGGGCCGTCGTCCTCGCCGTGTCCCTCGTGGCGTCCGTCGTCCTCGACCACACCCATGTGGCCATGCGCACCTGGGCGGTCCTCGCCCTGTGCATCGCGCTCGCCCCGGCCGTCGTCTGGGCCGTCACCGAACGCCGGCGCCGCCCGGCGGCCGCACCCGTCGCCGAGCCCGAACCGGAGCCGGCCCTCGCCGTCGCCTCCGGCATGTCCAGCCCGAGCACAGGAGGGAACTGATCCATGGCCTACCGGCCTTCCCCGCGCATGAAGAAGAGCGTCCTGACCGCGAGCGCGGTCGCCCTGCTCGTCGGACTCAACGCACCGGCCGCCTGGACCTTCGCCTCCGAGCAGTACTACGACTGGAAGATCGCGCAGCCCGAGTACAAGGCGCAGTACGGCTCCTGGACCCAGGTCTCGATCCCGAAGGAGTACCGCACCAACGCCATCCACGCGGCGCTCCTGCACACCGGCAAGGTCCTGATCGTCGCCGGCTCGGGCAACGAGCAGAAGAAGTTCGACGCGGGGTCCTTCGACACCGTGCTGTGGGACCCCAAGGCGAACACCTTCAAGAAGATCCCCACCCCCGTCGACTTCTTCTGCGGCGGCCACGCCCAGCTGCCCTCCGGCAAGCTCCTGGTCGCCGGCGGCACCGCCCGCTACGAGCAGCTCGACGGCGAGGTCACCAAGGCCGGCGGCGGCATGCGCGTCAAGAACGAGAGCCCCGACAAGGAGATGGTCCTCAAGAAGGGCACGAAGTTCCGCTCGCCGTCGGGCGTCGAGTACGTCTCGCAGTTCGACGTCACCGTCCCCAAGGCCAAGCGCAAGCAGCAGATCACCTACAACAGCCGGGGCGTCATGCAGCCCTGGAAGACCACGGTCAAGGCGAGCGAGGCCCGCGTCTTCGTGCAGGCCGCCCACAAGGGCAAGCAGTACGAGACCAAGAAGCAGGCCCAGTACGAGATCGAGGGCCTCGAGGGCAAGGACGCCGACAACGTCTACGGGATCTCCGAGAAGATCACCATGGACAAGGAGGACTTCCAGGGGATCAGGGAGGCCTACGAGTTCGACCCCGTCGCCGAGAAGTACGTACCGGTCGACCCGATGGAGAAGGCCCGCTGGTACCCGACGCTGGTCGGCCTGGAGGACGGCCGGGTGCTCGCGGTCTCCGGGCTCGACGACGTCGGCGTCATCGACCCCGGCGACAACGAGATCTACGACCCGGAGACCAAGAAGTGGTCGATGGGCCCCAAGCGGTACTTCCCGACGTACCCGGCGCTCTTCCTCACCAAGGGCGGCAAGCTCTTCTACCCGGCGTCCAACGCCGGGTACGGGCCCGCGGACAAGGGCCGCCGGCCGGGTCTGTGGGATCTGGAGACCAACACGTTCGAGAAGGTGCCCGGACTCGCCGACCAGGACGAGACGGAGACCTCGGCCTCGCTCCTGCTGCCGCCGGCGCAGGACCAGAAGGTGATGGTGCTCGGCGGCGGAGGCGTCGGCGAGTCGAAGCGGGCGACGGCGCGCACCTCGGTGGTGGACCTCAAGGAGAAGCACCCGTCCTTCAAGACGGGGCCCGACCTCCCGCAGGGCACCCGCTACCTGAACAGCGTGATCATGCCGGACGACACCGTGTTCACCACGAACGGCTCCTCCGACTACCGCGGGCGCAGCGCCAGCAACATCCTCGCGGCGCAGTTCTACGACCCGAAGGACAACGCGTTCCACGAGGCCGCGTCACCCAAGGTCGGCCGCAACTACCACTCGGAGGCGCTGCTGCTGCCCGACGGCCGGGTCGCCACGTTCGGCTCCGACCCGCTCTTCGACGACCAGCAGAACACCAAGCTGGGCCACTTCGAGCAGCGCATGGAGATCTTCACGCCGCCCGCGCTGCACCGGGCCGCGGGCAAGCGGCCGGTCCTCGGCAAGGGGCCCGAGGAACTGCCGGACAGCCACCGGGCGACGTTCGCGACGGACCAGGCCGACCGGATCGTGAAGGCGCGACTCATGCGCCCGTCCGCCGTGACCCACACGACGGACGTGGAGCAGCGCTCGATCGAGCTCGGCGTGAAGAAGGAGAAGGGCGCGGTCACCGTCGACGTCCCGAAGGACCCGACGCTGGTGCCGCCGGGCTGGTACATGCTCTTCGTGTCGGACGCCGACGGTGTGTCGTCCGAGGCGAAGTGGATCAAGGTCGGCTCGGACGACTAGCGGTTCCCGCGCAGGACGGGGGAGTGGTGGGCGTCAGGACTTCGCGCCGCGGGCCAGGCCCAGCGCGTAGTCGGCCCACCACTTGCCCGCGGGCGGCCCGCTCCGGCAGGTCCCGTCCGACTCGCCGGGCCGCTTGACCCACAGGAAGGCGTCGACCAGCGGGTCACCCGTGTTCGTGGTCGGCGCCTTGCCGAGCGCGCGGCCGGGCGGATTGCACCACGCCTCCGCCTGGCCGTCGCCGTAGGGGCCCGCGCCGTTGCGGCTGGTGTCCACGACGAAGTGCGCGCCGCCCAGCTGCTGCGACAGCCGCCGCCCGTACGCCGTACTGGCCGCGTCCGTCTGGAAGTTGGAGACGTTGAGGGCGAAGCCGTCCGCCTTGTCCACGCCGGCCCGGCGCAGCGGCTCCACCAGCTTCGACGCGTCCGGGATCCACGCCGGGTTCCCCGCGTCGACGTACACCTTCGTGTTCGGCTGCTTCTTCAGCCGGTCGATCGCGCCGGAGATCAGCTGGTAGCGCTCCTCCTGGTACTCGGCGGGGGTGCAGCCGTCGACGATGTGGCCGAGCGCGTCCGGTTCGAGGACGACGAGGGCCTTCGCGTCGCCGATGCCCGTCGCGAACGCGTCGATCCACTGGTAGTAGAAGTCCGCGCTGTGCGCCCCGCCGGCCGAGTGCTGGCCGCAGTCCCGGTGCGGGATGTTGTAGGCGACCAGGACCAGGGTCTTGTCCGCCTTCTTCGCCCGCGTGCCCGCCTGGGCGATCGCCGGGCGCGGATAGTCGCCGGGCACCCACATGCCCTGCGGATGCGCGGAGATCCGCCGGATCAGGGCGGCGTCGGCGGCGCGGCCCTGCTTCTGCCAGCTGTCGGCCTGGACGGCGGCGGAGGATTCGGGGTCGACCCAGAAGGGGGAGTCGTCGGTGACGCGGCCGGGGGCGGTGCGCCCGGTGGAGGTGGCGGCGCGGCCCTCGCGGCCGGCGTCGGCGCAGCCGGCGGCGAGAGTGGTCAGGAGGAGCGCGGCGGCGGCGAGCGCGAGGCCGCGGACCGGTGGACGGACGGACGGGACGGGCATCCTGCCCCCAGGTTCGGAGCGAGTGTTCGGAACGGGCGATGTCGCGGGGGTGGTTCGTGCCGCATGCTACGGAGCAAAACCGATCAAACTCTGTCAAACGTGACGGAGGGGGTCGGAGTTCCGCCGATCAGGCCCGGCTCAGGCCTCCTCCTGACCGCCCGTCACCAGGGCGCCGCCCAGTGGTGTCCGCTCGTACAGCACCTGATGGCCCCGGCGGTGTGTGGTGAGCAGTCCGGCCGCGCGCAGCGCCCTCAGGTGTGCCGACACGGAGGACGGGGCCAGGCCCAGGGTGTGGGCCAGCGCGCTGGTGGACGTCGGGGCGCCGAGCGCGCTCAGGACGTCCGCGCGGTTGCGGCCAAGGATCCCGGCGAGCGCCTCCGGGGCGGCGCCGGACGGCTGCGTCCACAGGCCGCCGATCCCGCGCACCGGGTACACGACGGTGGGCTGCCACGGAGGCTCGAACCCGCTGATCACCTCGGGCCACGCGAACACGCTCGGCATGAGGACCAGGCCCTGCCCGTCCAGGCTGCGGCGGTGACTGCTCGCGCGGGCCGTGAGGGTCAGCGTCGCCGGGTCCCAGCCGATCCGCGGATGCAGCTCCGAGAGCAGCCCCTCCAGACCCACCCGCGCCAGCCGCCCCGAGTGGTACGCGACGTCCGCCTCCAGCAGCGCGCGCAGCCGGGGCCAGTCCGGCTCCACCAGCACCTGCCAGGCCCGCTCCAGCGTGTCCGCGAGCTCCTGCACCGCGCGCCCCGGATCCTCCAGCATCGCCCGCCCCTGCGGGGTCTCGGCGGCGCCCTTCGTGCAGGCCAGCGACAGCGCGAGGTCCTTGCGGGCCACGTCCGCCGGGGTCGCCCGCACCGCCGCGAGCTCCTCGTGGAACGTCGCAGCGGGCCCGATCGGCGGCGGCCCGAGAAAGTCCGGGCTGTGCCCGCTGCGCGGCATCAGCAGCCGGATCGCCGTCAGGTCGAGCTCCCGCGCGGCCTCCCGGATCCGCCGCAGCCACGGCAGGTGGTACCCGTGCCGGTCCGGCCGCCCCAGCGTCCGGATCGCGTCGTGCGTCTCCCACAACGGCGACACCGCGAACCGGCACCGCAGCAGATCGCTCTCCCCGAAATGCAGATACAACGCCATGCCCCGCCCCTCCTCCCTCCCGGACATTCGGCCCGAGCCGAAACACTACGCCCGGCTCCACCGCCTCGACAGGCTCGAGCCATGACGCAGGACCAGCAACAGCAGCAACAGCAGCAGACCTCCGGCGGCACCTTGGAGGAACGGACACCCGGCTACGGCGCGCTCTTCCGCGTCGCCGAGTTCCGGGCCGTGTTCGTCGCGCACGCCGCCTCCCTCTTCGGGGTCGTCGTCGCCGAGATCTCGCTCAGCGTGCTCGTGTACCGCCTCTCCGGGTCGCCGCTGCTCAGCGCGCTCACCTTCGCGCTCGGCTTCCTGCCGTACGCGATCGGCGGGACCCTGCTCTCCGGGATCGCCGACCGGTACCCGCCCCGCCGCGTCCTCGTCGTCTGCGACCTGATCTGCGCGGGCTGCGCGCTCCTGATGGCGCTGCCCGTCACCCCGGTCGCCGCGCTGCTCGCCCTGCGCTTCCTCATCGCGCTCGTCTCGCCCGTGTTCAACGGCACCCGCATGGCGACCCTCACCGATGTGCTCGGCGACGGCGACCTGTTCGTACTGGGCCGCTCCCTGCTGCGGATCGTCTCGCAGAGCGCGGTCCTCGGCGGCCTCGCCCTCGGCGGCGTCCTGCTCACCGTCGTGCCCCCGCGCGGCGCCCTCGCCATCACCGTCGTCACGTTCCTGTGCTCGGCGGCTCTGCTGCGCCTCGGCACCCGCCGCAGACCCGCCCGCACCCCCGAACCCCGCGCCCTGATCGGCCACTCCCTCGCCGGCGCCCGCCAGTTGTTCGCCCACCGCCGGCTGCGCGCCCTCGTCCTGCTGCTCTGGGTGCCGCCGCTCTTCTCCGTCGTGCCGGAGGTGCTCGCGGCGGCGTACGCGGACGACATCGGCGCCGGGACCTCGGCCGTCGGCCTCCTGATGTGCGCGATGGCCGTCGGCACGATCGGCGGCGAACTGCTCGCCGGTTCCGTCCTCTCGCCCGCCGCCCGTGCCCGGATCGCCCTCCCGCTGGCCTGCCTGACCCTGCTGCCGCTCGCCGGGTACGCGGTCACCCCCGGCCTCGCCGCGACGCTGCCCCTGCTGCTGCTCTCCGGGCTCGGCTTCGCGTACACCCTCGGCGTCGACCGCTGGTTCGTCGACGAGCTTCCCGAGGAGCTGCGCGGGCGTGCCATGACCGTGCACAACGCGGGCCTGATGACCGTCCAGGGCATCGGCGCGGCCCTCGCCGGAGTGGCCGCCGAGGCCTTCGGGGTCGCCGCCGCGGTCACCGCCGCCGGCGTGCTCGGCACCGTCTGCTGCACCGCGCTGGCCCTCGAAGTACGGGCGAGCGCACGGACCGGGAGGTCAAAGGGCGAGACGGGGCTGACCACCATATGACCGGCCGGTATGGTCTGGGACGTGCCGAAGCCGCTCAGTCTTGCCTTCGATCCGATCGCCCGCGCCGACGAACTCTGGGAACAGCGCTGGGGCGCCGTGCCGTCCATGGCCGCGATCACCTCGATCATGCGCGCGCACCAGATCCTGCTCGGTGAGGTCGACTCCGTCGTCAAGCCGTACGGACTCACCTTCGCGCGCTACGAGGCACTGGTCCTGCTCACCTTCTCCAAGGCGGGCGAACTGCCGATGTCGAAGATCGGCGAGCGGCTCATGGTCCACCCCACCTCGGTGACGAACACCGTCGACCGCCTCGTGAAGTCCGGCCTCGTCGCCAAACGCCCCAACCCCAACGACGGCCGCGGCACCCTCGCCACGATCACGGAGAAGGGCCGCGAGGTCGTCGAGGCGGCCACCCGCGACCTGATGGCGATGGACTTCGGCCTCGGCGTCTACGACGCGGAGGAATGCGCCGAGATCTTCGCGATGCTCCGCCCGCTGCGGGTGGCGGCGAAGGATTTCGACGAGGCGTGACGGAGCCCACCGGGCCCGCCTCAAGATCTCGCAAAACGGACGGTTACGCTCGACGCATGAAGAAGAGCGTGCTGACCCGCTACCGCGTCATGGCCTACGTGACCGGTGTCCTCCTCGTCCTGCTCTGCCTCGGCATGATCGCGAAGTATCTGTTCAAGATGGACGAGGCCGACGGCATCACCAAGGTCGTCGCCATCGCGCACGGCTGGCTCTACGTCGTCTACCTGATCTGCGCCTTCGACCTGGGATCCAAGGCGAAGTGGCCGGTCGGCAAGCAGCTGTGGGTGCTGATCGCGGGCACCATCCCGACGGCCGCCTTCTTCGTGGAGCGCAAGATCTCCGCGGAGCTGGACGCCAAGGTCGCGGACGGCGACGAGGCGCTCGCCAAGGCGTAGCCGCCCCCGCCGGCGCCCCGCAGGCACCCCCGCCCGCACGAGCTGCGGGCGGTTTGCCATCGACATTTACTAGGACGTCCTAGTAAATTCGAAGGCATGGGAAGCATGGACGCTGACGCCATCGAGGAGGGCCGCCGTCGCTGGCAGGCCCGTTACGACGCCGCCCGGAAGCGGGACGCCGACTTCACCACGCTGTCCGGTGATCCGGTCGAACCGGTCTACGGGCCACGGCCCGGGGACACGTACGAGGGTTTCGAGCGGATCGGATGGCCGGGTGAGTACCCCTTCACCCGCGGCCTGTACCCGACCGGCTACCGGGGTCGCACGTGGACGATCCGCCAGTTCGCCGGATTCGGCAACGCGGAGCAGACCAACGAGCGGTACAAGATGATCCTCAAGGCGGGCGGCGGCGGTCTCTCCGTCGCCTTCGACATGCCGACGCTCATGGGCCGCGACTCCGACGACCCGCGCTCGCTCGGCGAGGTCGGCCACTGCGGCGTCGCCATCGACTCCGCCGCCGACATGGAGGTCCTGTTCAAGGACATCCCGCTCGGCGACGTCACCACCTCCATGACGATCAGCGGCCCCGCCGTCCCGGTCTTCTGCATGTACCTCGTCGCCGCCGAGCGCCAGGGCGTCGACCCGGCCGTGCTCAACGGCACGCTCCAGACCGACATCTTCAAGGAGTACATCGCGCAGAAGGAGTGGCTCTTCGAGCCCGAGCCCCATCTGCGCCTCATCGGCGACCTGATGGAGCACTGCGCCGCCTCCATCCCCGCCTACAAGCCGCTCTCGGTCTCCGGCTACCACATCCGCGAGGCCGGGGCCACGGCCGCGCAGGAGCTCGCGTACACCCTCGCGGACGGCTTCGGGTACGTCGAACTGGGCCTGTCCCGCGGGCTCGACGTCGACGTCTTCGCCCCCGGCCTCTCCTTCTTCTTCGACGCCCACCTCGACTTCTTCGAGGAGATCGCCAAGTTCCGCGCCGCGCGCCGCATCTGGGCCCGCTGGATGCGCGACGTGTACGGCGCCAAGACGGACAAGGCCCAGTGGCTGCGCTTCCACACGCAGACCGCCGGCGTCTCCCTGACGGCCCAGCAGCCGTACAACAACGTCGTACGCACCGCGGTCGAGGCCCTCTCCGCCGTCCTCGGCGGTACCAACTCCCTGCACACCAACGCCCTCGACGAGACCCTCGCGCTCCCCAGCGAGCAGGCCGCCGAGATCGCGCTGCGCACGCAGCAGGTGCTGATGGAGGAGACCGGCGTCGCCAACGTCGCGGACCCGCTGGGCGGTTCCTGGTACGTCGAGCAGCTCACCGACCGCATCGAGGCCGACGCCGAGAAGATCTTCGACCAGATCAAGGAGCGGGGCCTGCGGGCGCACCCCGACGGGCAGCACCCCATCGGGCCGATCACCTCCGGCATCCTGCGCGGCATCGAGGACGGCTGGTTCACCGGCGAGATCGCCGAGTCCGCCTTCCAGTACCAGCAGTCGCTGGAGAAGGGCGACAAGCGGGTCGTCGGCGTCAACGTCCACCACGGGTCCGTCACCGGCGACCTGGAGATCCTGCGCGTCAGCCACGAGGTGGAGCGCGAGCAGGTCCGCGAGCTCGCCGGCCGCAAGGAGGGCCGTGACGACGCGAAGGTGCGGGTCGCTCTCGAGGCGATGGTCGCCGCCGCGCGGGACGGGTCGAACATGATCGCGCCGATGCTCGACGCGGTCCGTGCGGAGGCCACCCTCGGTGAGATCTGTGGCGTCCTGCGCGACGAGTGGGGCGTGTACGTGGAGCCCGCCGGCTTCTAGCGGGATTCGGCTCTCCGTCCGGTGGGGGCTGGTCGCGCCCCGCGGCGGAGCCGCTGATGAACACAGCCCCGCGCCCCTGAGATGCACACCCTTCGGGTGGCATCTCCCCGATGAGGTGCAGCCTCATCAGGGGTGCGGGGAACTGCGCGAGAAGCCCCACCGGGCCGCACCCGACGACGGGACGGGTGGGCCCGAGCTCTCAGTCGCCCGAGGCCGCGCTCAGGCCGCCCAGCAGCAGCAAGGTGAACCGCCGGACCCAGTCCGCGTCCACCGACTCCCCGCTGACGAGAGTCCGATGCACCACCGCCCCCGCCGCCACATCGAAGATGAGGTCGGCGGACCGGGCCGCGGACTCGGGGTCGGGCGGCACGGGAAGCTCCCCGCGCCGCTCGGCCCGGGCCCGCCCCTCAAGAACGAGCCGCTTCTGACGGTCCACGATGGACGTCCGGATCCGCTCCCGCAGTGGAGCGTCCCGCGTGGACTCCGCGACCACCGCCATGAGCGCCGTCTTGGTCTCGGGCCGGTCCAGGATCGCCGCGAACTGCAGCACGACCGCCTCGATGTCCGCCGCGAGCGAGCCGAGATCTGGCAGTTCCAGCTCGTCGAAGAGCACCGCGACCGCGTCGACCACCAACTCGTTCTTGCCGGCCCAGCGCCGGTACAGGGTCGTCTTGGCGACCCCCGCCCGCGTCGCCACGTCCCCCAGCGTCAGCTTGGACCAGCCGAGGTCGACGAGCGCCGCGCGGGTGGCCTCCAGGATCGCCTCGTCCGCCGCGGCGGACCGGGGGCGGCCCTGGCGGCCCGGTCGGCAGGGGGAGGACGGAATGCGGCTCTGCATGCCGTGACCATACCGGCCGGTAGCCGCACGGCCCGTGAGCCAGATCACCGGCGTCCGCGTCCCCGGCCGTCTTACGCTGCATATACGCTACGGGTCGTAGCGTAAGCACGAACTCGTGCGGCGCCCCGGATCTGCACCCCGGAGCGGTCGAGACGAGCGGCAACCACGGATGCCGGGTGGGGACCCGGCATCAGAAAAACGCAACGCGGCCGAGTCCGCTCCGTACGCCTCGCAATCCGGCGGGAGGCCACGGAGGCGGACCCGGCCCACAACGGTCCGCGGAAGGGGGAGACTGTACGCATGCAGCCACGGAACATGTCCATGAGCGGAGTCGTCGACCTCGCCGCGGTGAAGGCGGCCCAGGAGGCCAAGGCGAAGGCGGAGCAGGCGCGCGCCGAGGCGGCCCGTCAGGGCGGCGGCCCGACCGCCGTGCCCCCGTCCTCCCTCGTCATCGACGTCGACGAGGCGGATTTCGAGAGTGCCGTACTGCAGCGCTCCACCGAGGTGCCCGTCGTCATCGACTTCTGGGCCGAGTGGTGCGAGCCCTGCAAGCAGCTGAGCCCGCTCCTCGAGCGGCTCGCCGCCGAGTACAACGGCCGCTTCCTGCTCGCCAAGATCGACGTCGACGCCAATCAGATGCTGATGCAGCAGTTCGGGGTCCAGGGGATCCCCGCCGTCTTCGCCGTGGTGGCGGGACAGGCGCTGCCGCTCTTCCAGGGGGCCGCCCCCGAGGCCCAGATCCGGGGCACCCTGGACCAGTTGATCCAGGTCGCCGAGGAGCGCTTCGGCCTCACCGGCATCGCGGTCGACCCCGATGCGGAGGGTGCCGCCCCGGTCGTGGAGACTCCGGCCGGTCCCTACGACGCCCTGCTCGAGGCCGCCGTACAGGCTCTGGACGCGGGCGACCTCGCCGGCGCGGTCCAGGCGTACAAGAACGTGCTGTCTGACGACCCCGGCAACACGGAGGCCAAGCTCGGCCTCGGTCAGGCCGAACTCCTGCAGCGCGTACAGGACATGGACCCGCAGGCCGTGCGCAAGGACGCCGCCGACAAGCCCGGTGACGTGCGGGCGCAGATCGCGGCCGCCGATCTGGACCTGGTCGGCGGGCATGTCGAGGACGCGTTCGGGCGGCTCGTCGACGCGGTGGCCCGCTCGGCCGGCGAGGACCGGGACGCGGCGCGCGTCCGTCTGCTCGAGCTGTTCGAGGTCGTCGGCTCCGACGATCCCCGCGTGACTGCGGCGCGTACAGCTCTGGCCCGGGTTCTCTTCTGAGCCGTCGGTGACCAGTTCTTAAACGCCACGGCATGTGATGCCGGGGTGAAAGTTCTGTCCGCGGAGGGCGACGGCGGCCGCGCTTTACCAAAACTTGGTAATTGCGGCCGCTGTTACTTGGAGTAAGTCGAGAGCCGTTTTCTGTCCGGTTCCGTCCCGGATTCACCCGCAATCGCAACTCGGTTGACAGCACCCTGAGTTGCTGCTTGATGCCAGCCGGTCGCGGCGTGGTTATCTCTCCGTTACCCGTGAGTAACGAACCCCCTTGTGTCCCGGCCGGGAATGCACCACGATCGGGCACGCTCGGTCCACTCCCCACCGTCCGAAAGCCATTCGGACAGCGGGGTCCTTGGGTCCCCACCGAGCAGGTCGACGGCGGACCAAGGGGAGCGCCGTCGGTCTAGGACAGGGGGGTCTCAGCCTTCCGGTTGAGCCTGTCCGGCAGGTTGCGCGTGATGGCTCAGGTGCGACCAGTGGTTGTCGCTCGGGGGTGATCGCCGGTGATCAGGGTGCGGACTCGCGCCTCCGATGCGGGCGCTCTCCTTCCCGAGGACGTAGCACTTCTCCCATCCCTGCCCGGCTGAGCCGCCGCAAGGGGCAGTCAGGGCCGGAGATGTACGTCCGAGAAGGAGGAACAGTCATGAAGTCCGTGACTCGTGGCGGGACCAGATGGAAGCGGTTCGCCGTCGTCATGGTGCCCAGCGTCGCGGCGACCGCCGCGATAGGCGTCGCCCTGTCCCAGGGTGCGCTCGCGGCATCGTTCAGTGTTTCGGGTCAGTCGTTCAAGGTGACGGCCGACTCCCTTGATGGTGAGGGCTTCGTCCAGTACGGAGCCATCGACAGCGGCAAGACGGGTGCCCACCCGGTCGCGGTCGTCGGCATGAAGTCCGCCGAGATCACCAACCTGTGCCAGTCCGTCGTCGTGCCGGTGCCGGTCTTCGGTGACGTCTCGATGAAGCTGTCCGCCGGTGGCGCGGGCGGCCCCCGTGTGGAGGCCAAGACCCTCTACATCGACGCAGATGACCTGAAGGCCGACGCGACCTTCAAGAACATCGACATCGGTGTGGCGGCTGGTGACGCCAGCAAGGGCCCCGGCATCCACAACGGTGACAAGGCCGACCCGAACTCGTTCGCCCAGCAGGCCGACTCGGTGCACTTCGAGAACGTCCAGCAGCGTGCGTGGGCCACCACGGCCGGCACCTTCAAGCTCTCGGGCCTCAAGATGAGTGTCAAGAAGGGCAAGCACGAGTGCTACTAGTCCCGACGGGCCCGAACCCGGGCCCGGGGCTTGGCACTTGATGTGCTGAACGGCCGGGCGCGGGGGCGACGGGAATTCTCCGAGCCGTCCCCGTGCCCGTATCCGGACAGCCACCATCACCACAGAACAACGCCATTCCCGAGGAGCTGTACGACATGAGCGCCGAAGCGCACGCTGGGCTGGGCCCGAAGCTTGGTCACATGCGCCAATCGTTCCGAGGGTGGCGCGGTCAGCGCCCATTCTGGGGTGGTCTGCTGTCGATCCTCGGCGGCCTCCCGATCATGTACTTCCCGTACGCGAATCTGACGCTCGGCAACATGACGATCAAGATGGCGACGACGGCGGGAGCCGGCTCGCTCATCATCGGCGTCCTCCTTGTCGTGCTCGGCCTGACGATGTGGTACCAGCCGCACTCCCGGGTGTTCGCGGGTGTGGCGGCGATTCTTCTCGCCCTGGTCTCCCTGGTCGTCTCCAACTTCGGCGGGTTCGTCATCGGCTTCCTGCTGGCCCTGATCGGTGGTGCCCTCGGCATCGCCTGGGCCCCGGGCAGGCCGCAGGGGGATTCGCCGGCGCGAGGCGGTGACGCGACCGGGTCCACGGACACGGCCGCCGCTCCGCCGATCGCGGGAGCCACCTATCGGGTCGCGGGCGCAAACGACGACGAGTCAGGGACGAGCCCGGATGACGGGACGAACGGGAGGCACCGTGCCGGCTGACGAGGTGCACCACGAGGACTCCGGTGCGGAGTCCCGTGCGAGAACCGGGCCGCGGCATGCAGCACCGAGGAAGCATCTGTTCACCAGGCTGCACATGCCCGCGGGCAAGGCGATAGCGATCGCGGCCATGCCCACGGCCGTGCTGATGGGCCTCGGCCTCACGCCCACGCTGGCGTCGGCCAAGGACAATCCGACCAAGTTCTCGGCGGACGACTACAAGGCGTGCGCCGACGCGGTGGAGGCGAACAAGGACGCCGAGGACGGCGCCGCCACCGACAAGGACAAGGCGGACGCGTCGGCGACCCCGACCCCGTCCCCGTCGGCCTCGGCCGGCAAGGACGCGGCGGACTCCGGCGCGGACAAGGACGCCGGCGCGGGCGGCTCGGCGGAGCAGAAGACGGCGGAGCCCACGCCCACGCCGTCGGCCGACGCGTCGAAGGACGACGCCGGTTCCGACAGCGCGGACGAGCCCACGGCGACGCCGTCGCCGTCCAAGACCACGAACCCGCTGGACCCCCTGGGTGTCGGCGACGCCATCAAGGACTTCTTCACGCCGGACGACCAGGAGACGGCCACGCCGACTCCGTCCCCGTCCGCCTCCGCGTCGAAGGACTCGGGCGGCGTGGTCGGGGACACGGTCGACAAGGCCGGGGACACGGTCAAGGACGTCACGGACGAGGCCGGCAAGACGGTCGAGGACACGGCGGACAAGGCCGGGGACGCGGTCAAGGACGTCGAGGACACGGCGGACAAGGCCAAGGAGGCAGCGGAGTCGGCCACGCCGACCCCCGACGCCACCGAAGTGCCGGAGAACTGCCCCGTGGCCACCGACGCCGAGGGCGCGAACGAGGACACGCCGGCCCAGCTGCCGTCCGAGTCCTGGAAGCTGCAGGCGAGTTCGCTGCTGCTGAAGGGGGCGGACTACAAGGGTCTCGTGGACGTGCGCATGGCGGACGGCTCCACCAAGCGGGTCATGAAGTACATCATCTCGAACGGCACCGACATCGGTGATCTGCACCAGATCGCCCCGGGTCCGAACGGGAAGTTCTTCCACATCCGCGCGGACAAGGGCTCCACGTCCACCATCCGCGACGGCAAGACGATCATGTACACGGAGGAGCTCTCGGGCAATCTGCTCGGGCTCATCCCCATGACGTTCAACGCCGAGAACCCGCCGCCGCTCAACCTGCCGATCCTCTACTTCACCAACGTGAAGGTGACGCAGGCCGCGCAGTTCGGCGGCACGCTGCACGTCCCCGGACTGCACACCACGGTCGAGGACAGCTGACACCGGCTGACCGCACGCCACACACACGAGAGGGCGCCCCCCGCTTCCCGCGGTGGGCGCCCTCTCGTGCGTACCGGGGCGGCCGTCAGTCGCGGTCGCCGCCGCCCAGGTGGTGCACCCGGACCATGTTGGTGGTGCCGGGGACGCCGGGGGGCGAACCGGCGGTGATGACCAGGGTGTCACCGGAGTTGAAGCGGCTCAGCTTCACCAGCTCGGCGTCGACCAGCTCCACCATGGCGTCCGTGGAGTCCACGTGCGGCACGACGAAGGACTCGACGCCCCAGCTGAGCGTCAGCTGGTTGCGGGTGTCGTCGTCGGTGGTGAAGGCCAGGATCGGCTGGGCCGTGCGGTAGCGGCACAGGCGGCGGGCCGTGTCACCGGACTTGGTGAAGGCGACCAGCGCCTTGCCGTCCAGGAAGTCCGCGATCTCGCACGCGGCGCGGGCCACCGAACCACCCTGCGTCCGCGGCTTCTTGCCCGGGACGAGCGGCTGGAGCCCCTTGCTGAGCAGCTCCTCCTCGGCCGCCTGGACGATCTTCGACATCGTCTTGACGGTCTCGATCGGGTAGGCGCCCACGGAGGACTCGGCGGACAGCATGACCGCGTCGGCCCCGTCCAGGATCGCGTTGGCCACGTCGGAGGCCTCGGCGCGGGTCGGGCGCGAGTTGGTGATCATCGACTCCATCATCTGGGTCGCGACGATCACCGGCTTGGCGTTGCGGCGGCACATCTCCACCAGGCGCTTCTGCACCATCGGGACCTTCTCCAGCGGGTACTCGACCGCGAGGTCGCCGCGGGCCACCATCACCGCGTCGAACGCCGCGACGACGCCCTCCATGTTGGCGACGGCCTGCGGCTTCTCCACCTTGGCGATGACGGGGACCCGGCGGCCCTCCTCGTCCATCACCTTGTGGACGTCCCGCACGTCGTCCGCGTCGCGCACGAAGGACAGGGCGACCATGTCGCAGCCCATCCGCAGCGCGAAGCGCAGGTCCTCGATGTCCTTCTCGGACAGGGCCGGCACGTTGACGGCCGCGCCCGGGAGGTTGATGCCCTTGTGGTCGGAGATGACCCCGCCCTCGATGACGATCGTCTTGACCCGGGGGCCCTCGACGTCCATCACCTTGAGCTCGACGTTGCCGTCGTTGATCAGTACCTGGTCCCCGCGCGCGACGTCACCGGGCAGGCCCTTGTACGTCGTGCCGCAGATCGACTTGTCGCCCGGGACGTCCTCGGTGGTGATGGTGAACTCGTCACCGCGCACCAGCTCGACGGGTCCCTCGGCGAAGGTCTCCAGGCGGATCTTGGGCCCCTGCAGGTCGGCGAGCACACCCACGGCGCGGCCGGTCTTGGCGGCGGCGGCCCGGACCCGGTCGTAGCGACCCTGGTGCTCGGCGTGGGTGCCGTGGCTGAAGTTGAATCGGGCCACGTTCATGCCGGCCTCGATCAGCGAGACGAGCTGCTCTTCGGAGTCGACGGCGGGGCCCAGCGTGCAGACGATTTTGGAACGGCGCATGGAGCGATCCTATCGGTTTGTTTCGCTGCGGAATATTCCGTCTGGTGGAAACTACAAATGGGCGGCGGTGCGCTCAGTCGTTGCGCGGCGCGACCAGCGCGTAGGTCTGCCGCGCGATCTCCAGCTCCTCGTCGGTCGGCACCACGGCCACGGCCACCCGCGCGTACGCGGGCGAGATGATCCGGGCCTCGTCGGAACGTACGGAATTCAGCTCCCCGTCCACCACGAGCCCCAGTTCCTCCAGGCCGGCGATCGCGGCCTCGCGCACCGGAGCCGCGTTCTCCCCGACCCCCGCCGTGAACGCCACCGCGTCCACCCGGCCCAGCACCGCGTAATAGGCGCCGATGTACTTCTTCAGCCGGTGGACGTAGATCTCGAAGGCCAGCCGCGCCGCCTCGTCGCCCTCGTCGACGCGGCGGCGGATCTCGCGCATGTCGTTGTCGCCGCACAGTCCGATCAGACCGCTCTTCTTGTTGAGCAGCACGTCGATCTCGTCCGCCGACATGTTGCCCACCCGCATCAGATGGAAGATGACGGCCGGGTCGACATCGCCTGAACGCGTCCCCATCACCAGCCCCTCCAGCGGAGTGAGCCCCATCGAGGTGTCCACGCACACCCCGCCGCGCACGGCCGACGCGGAGGCGCCGTTGCCCAGGTGCAGCACGATGACGTTCACCTCCTGCGGCTCCTTGCCCAGCAGCTCCGCCGTCTTCCGCGACACGTACGCGTGCGACGTGCCGTGGAAGCCGTAACGCCGGATGCGGTGCTCGTCCGCCGTCCTCACATCGATCGCGTAGCGCGCCGCCGACTCCGGCATCGTCGTGTGGAACGCCGTGTCGAAGACCGCCACCTGCGGCAGGTCCGGGCGCAGCGCCATCGCCGTACGGATCCCCGTCAGGTTCGCCGGGTTGTGCAGCGGCGCCACCGGGATCAGCCGCTCCACCTCCTTGAGGACCGCGTCGTCGATCACCGTCGGCCGGGTGAACAGCTTTCCGCCGTGCACCACCCGGTGACCGATCGCCGCCAGCTCGGGGGAGTCCAGGCCGAGCCCGTCCGCCGCCAGCTCCTCGGCGACCGCCTTGAGGGCCTCCTCGTGATCGGCGATCGGCCGGATCTGCTCCCGGCTCTGCCCGCCACCGCCCAGCAGCGGCGTGTGCTTCAGCCGCGACGTCTCCTCACCGATCCGCTCCACCAATCCCACCGCGAGCCGCGTGCTGTCGCGCATGTCGAGCAGCTGGTACTTCACCGACGACGAGCCGGAGTTGAGGACGAGGACGCGGGTCGCGGGCGCGGCCGGCGGGGTCGCGGGGGTCGGCGAGGTCACTGTGCAGCCTTCTCGGTGGGGGTCTGGGCCTGGATCGCCGTGATGGCGACGGTGTTCACGATGTCCCCGACGAGCGCGCCGCGGGACAGGTCGTTGACCGGCTTGCGCAGGCCCTGCAGGACCGGGCCGACCGCGATCGCGCCGGCCGACCGCTGCACGGCCTTGTACGTGTTGTTGCCGGTGTTGAGGTCCGGGAAGATCAGCACGCTCGCCTGACCCGCGACCTCCGAACCCGGCAGCTTGGTCGCCGCGACCGACGGCTCGACCGCCGCGTCGTACTGGATCGGCCCCTCGATCTTCAGGTCCGGGCGGCGCTCGCGCACCAGCTCCGTCGCCTCGCGCACCTTGTCGACGTCCGCGCCCGTGCCGGAGGTGCCCGTCGAGTACGACAGCATCGCGATCCGCGGCTCCACCCCGAAGCGGGCGGCGGTCACGGCGGACTGGGTCGCGATGTCGGCGAGCTGGTGCGCGTCCGGGTCCGGGTTCACCGCGCAGTCCCCGTACACCAGGACCTTGTCGGCCAGGCACATGAAGAAGACGGAGGAGACGATCGCCGCGTCCGGCTTCGTCTTGATGATCTCGAACGCGGGGCGGATCGTCGCGGCCGTCGAGTGCACCGAACCCGACACCATGCCGTCGGCCAGGCCCTCCTGCACCATCAGCGTGCCGAAGTAGTTCACGTCGGCCACCACGTCGTACGCCAGCTCCACGGTGACGCCCTTGTGGGCGCGCAGCTGCGCGTACGCGGCGGCGAACCGTTCCCTCAGGTCCGAGGTCTGCGGGTCGATGATCTCGGCGCCCGTCAGGTCGACCCCGAGGTCGGCCGCCTTCTTGCGGATCTGCTCGACCGGGCCGAGCAGCGTCAGATCGCACACCCCGCGCCGCAGCAGCACGTCGGCCGCGCGCAGCACCCGCTCCTCCGTGCCCTCCGGCAGCACCACCCGGCGCTTGTCCGCACGGGCCTGTTCGAGCAGCTTGTGCTCGAACATCATCGGCGTGACCCGGTCGCTGGACGGCGCCTGCACCGACTTCAGCAGCTCCGCCGTGTCCACGTACCGCTCGAACAGGCCGAGCGCCGTCTCCGCCTTGCGCGGCGTCGCCGCGTTCAACTTCCCTTCCAGGGAGAACAGTTCGGCCGCCGTCGGGAACGAGCCGCCCTCCACCGCCACCACCGGCGTGCCCGGCGCCAGCCGGTCGGCCAGCTTCAGGATCGCCTCGCCCGGCCGCTCGTTCAGCGTCAGCAGCACGCCCGCGATCGGCGGGGTGCCCGCGCTGTGCGCCGCCAGCGAGCCGACCACCAGGTCCGCGCGGTCCCCGGGCGTCACGACCATGCAGCCGGGCGTCAGCGCGTTCAGGAGATTGGGCAGCATCGCCCCGCCGAACACGAAGTTCAGCGCGTTCCTCGCCAGGCCCGAGTCGTCGCCGAGCAGCACCGTGCCGCCCAGGTGGTGCGTGATCTGGGCGACGGTCGGCGCGGCGAGCGCCGGATCGTCGGGCAGCACGTACGCGGGGACGGGCAGCGTGCCCTCCAGCCGCTCCGCTATCTCGTCCCGGTCCCCGGGCACCACCCGGTTCACCACCATCGCCAGCACGTCGCAGCCCAGGCCGTCATAGGCGCGGTACGCGTTGCGCACCTCCGCGCGCACCGACTCCGAGGTCTGCCGGCGGCCGCCGACCACCGGCACCACCGAGGCCCCGAACTCGTTCGCCAGGCGCGCGTTGATCGCCAGCTCGTCCGGCAGCTGCGTGTCCGCGAAGTCCGTGCCGAGCACCAGCACCACGTCGTAGTCCCGGGCCACCGCGTGGAACCGGTCCACCAGCCGCGACACCAGCTCGTCCGTGCCCTGCTCCGCCTGGATCGCCGACGCCTCGTGATAGTCGAGCCCGTACCCGCTCGCCGGATCCTGCGACAGGCGGTACCGCGCCCGCAGCAGATCGAACAGCCGATCGGGTCCGTCGTGGACGAGCGGACGGAAGACCCCCACCCGGTCGACCTGACGGGTCAGGAGCTCCATGACTCCCAGCTCGACGACCTGACGGCCGTCGCCCCGGTCGATCCCGGTCACGTACACGCTGCGCGTCACGCGTGCTCTCCTCCTGCGTCGAGTCCTGCGGCAACCCTCTTGACAGTACCTCCGGCCGCGGCTACACCGCCCGCCGGAAAAGGCCCCCGAAGTCAGGGACCTCGTGCCCCCTCGTCCCGTGCCGAAGCGCCTTTCCCCGCCCGGCACGAACGCGACAGCCGCCGGGCCGTGGAACAATCGGCGTGGCTCTCAGACGTACCAGCAGCGAGCAGGAGACACAGCACGATGCGTATCGGAGTTCTGACCGCAGGCGGCGACTGCCCTGGCCTGAACGCAGTGATCCGGTCGGTCGTGCACCGCGCCGTCACGCACTACGGCGACGAGGTGCTCGGCTTCGAGGACGGCTACGCGGGACTCCTGGAGGGGCGCTACCGACCCCTCGACCTCAACGCGGTCAGCGGCATCCTCGCCCGCGGCGGCACCATCCTCGGCTCCTCCCGCCTGGAGCGCGACAAGTTCCGCGCCGCCTGCGAGAACGCGAAGGCGCTCGCCGAGGAGATCGGCTTCGACGTCCTCATCCCGATCGGCGGCGAGGGCACGCTGACCGCCGCCCGCATGCTGTCGGACGCCGGGCTGCCCGTCGTCGGCGTCCCCAAGACGATCGACAACGACATCTCCTCCACCGACCGCACCTTCGGCTTCGACACCGCCGTCGGCGTCGCCACCGAGGCCATGGACCGCCTCAAGACCACCGCCGAGTCGCACCAGCGCGTCATGGTCGTCGAGGTCATGGGCCGGCACGCCGGCTGGATCGCCCTCGAGTCCGGCATGGCCGGCGGCGCCCACGGCATCTGCCTGCCCGAGCGTCCCTTCGACCCCGCCGACCTCGTCGCCATGGTCGAGGAGCGCTTCGCCCGCGGCAAGAAGTTCGCCGTCATCTGCGTCGCCGAGGGAGCCCACCCCGCCGAGGGCACCATGAACTACGGCAAGGGCGAGATCGACCAGTTCGGCCACGAGCGCTTCCAGGGCATCGGCACCGCCCTCGCCCGCGAGCTGGAGCACCGCCTCGGCAAGGAGGCCCGGCCGGTCATCCTCGGCCACATCCAGCGCGGCGGCACCCCCACCGCGTACGACCGCGTCCTCGCCACCCGCTTCGGCTGGCACGCCGTCGAGGCCGCGCACCAGGGCGTCTTCGGCCGCATGACCGCACTGAGCGGCACCGACGTCGTCATGGTGCCCCTCGCCGAGGCCGTCACCGAGCTCAAGACCGTCCCCAAGGACCGCATGGACGAGGCCGAGTCGGTCTTCTAGGGCCTGCGGCGCTCGATTTCAGGGAGTCACGGAGCGGCGATCCTGGACCAGAACTCGTCCAGGATCCCCTCCAGGAACTCCCGCCCCGCCCCACCGGAGTCCGGCGACGACCCGCCGCCCCAGGTCAGCGTGGCCGCCATCAGCGCCTGGTACTCCAGGTGCATCTCCTGCAGCACGTCCTCCAGCTCCCGGCGCGGCACCGGTACCAGCCGGGACACCGTCCGCAGCTGGCCCTGCCAGCGCGCCGTCACCGCGCTGCGCAGCAGGTTCGCCAGCAGCTGGTCCCGCCCGGTCACCGTCGCGAAGGCGCGGGGCGCGAGCCGGAGCACCCGGGCCAGCGCCTCCGACTGGCGCTCGTTGCCCCGCCACTCGCCGGTCTCCTCCATCCGCAGGTACGCGTGGATGTCGACGCCGATCTCCCGCGCCACGTCCTCCGGCGCGATCCCGAGCGCGAGCCGGTGCTCCCGCAGCGTCCGCGGCTCCCCGATCAGCTCGGCCTGCGAACACCACAGCGCGCCGGCGAGCGCGGTGAGTTCGGCCGCCGTGGGCGCCGCGTCACCCCGCTCCCAGGCGATCACGGTGTCCGGAGTGACGTACGCGAGCCCGTACTGGGCGCGCATGCCGTACGCGACATGGCCCGGCGCCATCCCGAGCGCCTCGCGGAGGCGACGGGCCGCGGGGGCGTTGAACGGCGGGGTCGGCTGGTCGGCAGCGGCCTTGTGGTGCACGGCCACAAAGTAGGGGGGATCGCGGCGCTTGGCTACGGTGCGTTCTGCCCGCGTCACATATCGTAGGAACGTACAGGTGGGAAGCCCGCTGTGGGAGACCGCCCGGGAAGCGCTCCGGGAAAGCGCATGCTTCGCGGTTCAACCTTTTACGGCGCCGCCGAGCGCGAAGCCGCCGCCGAAGCGCCGGGACACCAGGACGTACAGCAGGATCACCGGCGTCGAGTAGATGATCGAGAACGCGGCGAGCTGCCCGTAGACGACCGTGCCCCGGTTCCCGAAGAAGTCGTTGATGCTCACCGACGCCGGCATCTGGTCGGGGGAGAGCAGCAGCATGAACGGCACGAAGAAGTTCCCCCACATCATGGCGAACGAGAACACCGTGACCACGGCGACCCCGGGCCCCATCAGCGGCAGCACGATCCGCACCAGCGACTGGAACGTGCCCGCCCCGTCCGTCCAGGCCGCCTCCTCCAGCTCCCTCGGCACCCCGTCCATGAAGTTCTTCATCAGCCAGATCGCGAACGGCAGCTGGGACGCCGCGAAGAAGTAAATGGTGCCCGCCCTCGTGTCGATCAGGTCCACCTGCACGAACAGCGCGTACACCGGCACCATCACGGCGGTGATCGGCAGGCACGTCGCGAACAGGATCGTCGCCAGGAACGGCTGGTTCAGGCGCGAGCGGTAGCGGGAGAGCGGGTACGCGGCCAGCGCCGCGCACACCACCGTCAGGGCCGTCGCCCCGCCGCACAGCACCAGACTGTTCAGCAGCGGCGTGAACGTGATGTCCGGCTTCAGCACCGCCTCGAAGTTGTCCAGCGTCGGTGCGGACGGCACCTTCACCCGCAGGTTCGCGTCCCCGTCCACGGACGACAGCAGCACCCATGCCAGCGGCAGCGCGAAGGCCAGGGCGACGACGATCAGCGACGCGTCGGCGGTCAGCCGCTCACGGGTACGGCGTCGGGTCACTCAAGCCTCCGGGCGCAGCAGGCGCATGTAGACCAGCGAGAACAGCGAGCCCACCACGAGCAGCAGCAGGGCCACCGCCGTGCCGTAGCCGATCATGCTCTTCTGGAAGGCCTGCTCGTACATGAACAGCGGCAGCGTCTGACTGTGATTGCCCGGGCCGCCCCTGGTCATCACCCAGATCAGCCCGAACACGGACAGCGTCTGCAGCGTGTTCAGCATCAGGTTCGTGCCGATCGAACGGCGGATCATCGGCAGGGTCACGTGCCACAGCCGCCGCCATCCGTTCGCCCCGTCCACCTCTGCGGCCTCCGTGACCTCCTTCGGGATCTCCGACAGCGCCGCCGAGTACACGAGCATCGAGAAGGCCGTGCCCCGCCACACGTTCGCGAACGACACCGCCAGGATCGGCAGGGTGAACAGCCAGTTCTGAGTGGGCAGATGGAGCCAGCCCAGGATCGCGTTCAGCGTGCCCTCCCGGCGGAAGAACGCGTACAGCAGGAATCCGGCGACCACCTCCGGCAGCACCCACGCCGTCACCACCACCGCGCCGACAACCGTGCGCACCGGCTTCGACGCCCGCTCCATCAGCGCCGCGAGCGCAAGCCCCAGACAGTTCTGGCCGACGATCGACGACAGGAACGTGAACACGAGCGTCAGCCGGACCGCGTTCAGGAAGGCGTCGTCACGGAACGCCGCCGTGAAGTTGTCGAACCTCACGAACGAGGACGCGGCCTGGCCCGTGAGCTGGAGGTCGGTGAAGGCGATGTAGGCGCAGTACGCGATCGGACCGGCCAGGAAGAGCAGCATCAGGAGCGTGGCCGGCGCGACGGGCAGCGCCCGGATCAGGGTCCGGCGCGCCGTCGCGGGGCGGACCTTCACGGGCGGGGACTTCACGGGCTCGGATGTCAGGGCCTGGGAGTTCACGGCCTGCTGACGACCTTGCCGCCCGTCGCACCCTTCAACTGCTCGTCGTACGTGTCCGCGGCCTTCTCCACGCTCGCGTCACCCGTCGTCACCGACTCCATCGCCTCCTGGATCGCCGTCGACACCTTCGGGTACGCCGGATACGCCGGTCGGTAGTGCGTCGACGCCACCAGATCCGTGAAGAACTCGATACCGGGCTGCGCCTTCACGTACGCCGGATCCGCGGCCACGTCCTTGCGGACCGCGATGCCCGAGTTGGCGATGTACCAGCGCTGCGCGTTCGCCTTCGTCTGCATCGTCTTGACGAACTCGAACGCCAGGTCCTTGTTGGCCGCCTTGGACGGGATCGCCCACGTCCAGCCGCCCGACATCGACACCTTCCCCGGCGCCTGCCCGGCTTGCGTCGGCATCGCCGCGAGCCCCAGCTTCCGCGACCACTCGGGCCACTCGTGCCCCGAGCCCTTCAGCCAGTCCTGCGGCAGCCACGACCCGTCCAGGTCGATGCCGAGTTTCCCCTCGGGCAGGAACTCTCCGCGCACCCGCGTCGCCAGGTTCGGGTCCAGGGCGTCGGACACCTCGGGCCCGAGCTTCTCCTTGAACACCGTCTCCACGAACCCGAGGCTGTCCCGGAACGCCTTCGACCCGGCGACCCACTTCCCGGTCGCCTTGTCGTACAGCGGGTCGGAGTCCCCGCCCCTCGCGCCGCCCGTCCCGTACAACAGCATCTCGAAGCCCTGCATCGTCGCGGCCTCGCCGTTCGGCTTGCCGCTGTAGACGTTCAGCGGGATGACGTCCGGCACCTTCTTCTTGATGGTGCGCGCCGCGTCCAGGACCTCGTCCCAGTTCTTCGGCTGCCACGGCGTCGCGATCCCGGCCTTCGCGAAGATGCCCTTGTCGTACCAGAGCCCCCGCGTGTCCGTACCGTCCGGGACGCCGTACGTCTTCCCGTCCTCGGCCTTCGCCGCCGACTTCGCCGTGTCGATGAACTGCTTCCAGTCGCCCCACTTCTCCAGATACCGATCCAGCGGCTCGAGATACCCGCTGGTGATGTCCGAGTTGATGAGGAAAGTGTCCTCGTACGCGAGGTCCGGAGCCGTCTTCGGCGACCGCAGCATCTGCTGCAGCTTCGTGTAGTACTCCGAGTCCGGCGCCTTGATCGGAACGAGCTCGACCTTCTTGCCGGGATGCGCCTTCTCGAACTGCTTCTTCATCGCGGCCAGATAGGTGTCCATCACCTTGACCTGGTTGTCCGTCGACTGCTTGAAGGAGACCCGGACCGTGTTCGCGTCACTCCCGGACCCGCCACCGCAAGCGGTGAGGGTCCCGGCGGCGATCAGGGCGGTGGCGACGAGGAGAGGAGCGGCAGGGCGCACGAGCACGACCTCCTACGGACCATCGCGGGCATCGTTGCCACGCGGGGCTGCCAGCTGAACGTACGGGTGCGCCCCAGGGCGGTCAATGGGGCGGTGACAACGTTGTGCCCGGTCCTCGGCACGCCCGAACACCGTTCTTCCGTAACGGAGTTGAGCGAAGCGCCCGCACTACACCCAGGTGTAGACGAGCTCGGGCCGCCCCACCTGCCCGTACTGCGGACTGCGCGCCGCGCGCCCCGCGTCCACCAGGTGCTCCAGATAGCGCCGCGCCGTGATCCGCGAGATACCGACCGTCTCCGCCGCCGACGCCGCCGTCACCCCGTCCGCCCCCGCGTCCCGCACCGCCTGCGTCACCCGCTCCAGCGTCGGCGCGCTCAACCCCTTCGGCAGCGCCGCCGGCGCGGGGGAGCGCAGGTTCGCCAGCGCCCGGTCCACCTCGTCCTGCCCCGCCGCCTCACCGGTCGACGTCCGGTACTCCGCGTACCGCAGCAGCCGGTCCCGCAGCGTGGCGAACGTGAACGGCTTCAGCACGTACTGCACCACCCCCAGCGACACCCCCTCCCGCACCACCGCGAGATCCCGCGCCGACGTCACCGCGATCACGTCCGCCCGATGACCCGCCGCCCGCAGCGACCGCGCCAGCGCCAGCCCGTGCCCGTCCGGCAGATGCAGATCCAGCAGGATCAGATCCACCGCCGTCCGCTCCAGCGCCCGCCACGCCCCGGCCGCCGTCTGCGCCCGCGCCACCGTCACGAACCCGGGCACCCGGTCCACGTACAACGCGTGCGCGTCCGCGGCCACCGGATCGTCCTCGACGACCAGCACCCGGATCCCGGCCCCGTCCGCACTCATCGCCGCCCGCCTCTCTGCGCCGCATCCGCATCCGCGTCACCGCGCCCGGCCACCGACCCCGACCGTTCCGCGCCCGCCTCCCGCGGCGCCCCGCCGGCGTCGCCGCCCCGCGGCCCCGGAACCCCCTCGTCCGACGTCGCGGACACCGGCCTCGCCCCGCCCAGCGGCAACCGCACCGTGAACTCCGCCCCGCCCTCCGCCGAGCGGTCCAGCGTCAGCACGCCGCCGCCCCGCGCCACCGCCTGCCGTACGAGCGCCAGACCCAGGCCACGACCACCGGGCCCCGCCGGCTTCGTCGACCAGCCGCGCTCGAAGACATCGTCCGCGTGCGCCGGATCCACCCCGGGCCCGCTGTCCGCGACCCGCAGCACCAGCTCCTCGCCCGCCGTCAGCGCCGTCACCGTGACCCGCGCACCCGGCGACCCCTGCGCCGCGTCCACCGCGTTGTCCACCAGATTGCCGAGCACCGTCACCAGGTCCCGCGCCGGCACCGCCCGCGGCAGCAGCCCGTCGTCGATCCGCGTGTCCGCCGACACCATCAGCTCCACCCCGCGCTCGTTCGCCTGCGCCGCCTTGCCCAGCAGCAGCGCCGCCAGCACCGGCTCGCTCACCGCCCCCACCACCTGATCCGTCAGCGCCTGCGCCAGCTCCAGCTCCGCCGTCGCGAACTCGACCGCCTCGTCCGCCCGCCCCAGCTCGATCAGCGACACCACCGTGTGCAACCGGTTCGCCGCCTCGTGCGCCTGCGACCGCAGCGCCTGCGTGAACCCCCGCTCCGAGTCCAGCTCACCCATCACCGCCTGCAGCTCCGTGTGATCGCGCAAGGTCACCACCGTGCCCCGCCGCTCCCCGCTCGCCACCGGAGACGTGTTCACGACCACCACCCGGTCCGCCGTCAGATGCACCTCGTCCACCCGCGGCTCCGCCGCCAGCAGCGCCCCCGTCAACGCCCGCGGCAGCCCCAGCTCCGCCACCGAACGCCCCACCGCCGCGTCCCCGGCCCCGACCCCGAGCAGCTCCCGCGCCCCGTCGTTCATCAGCGCCACCCGCCGCTGCCCGTCCAGCATCACCAGACCCTCACGCACCGCGTGCAGCGCCGCCTGGTGATAGGCGTGCATCCGGCTCAGCTCCGTCGCGTTCATCCCGTGCGTGTGCCGCCGCAGCCGCGCGTTGATCACGTACGTGCCCGCGCCGCCCAGCACCAGCGCCGCCAGCGCCACCCCCGCCACCGCGAGCAGCTGCCCCCGCGCCTGCGCCGTGATCTCGTCGATCGTGATGCCGGCACTGACCAGCCCCACCACCTGGTTCCGCCCGTCCCGCACCGCGTACACCGGCGTCACCACCCGCACCGAGGCTCCCAGCGTCCCCGTGTACGTCTCCGAGAACGTCCGCCCCTTCAGAGCCGGCCCGATGTGCCCCAGGAACCGCTCGCCGATCCGGTCCTCGTCCGGATGCGTCCACCGGATCCCCGCCGGATCCATGATCGTCACGAAGTCGACCCCGGTGTGCCCCCGCACCTCGTCCGCGTACGGCTGCAACCGCGCCGTCGGATCCCCGCCCCCGGTGATCGCCTCCCGCACCGACCCCGCGTCGGCCACCGACCGCGCCACCGCCGTCGCCTGCCGCCGCGCCGCGTCCTCCGCCTGCCCCCGGTCGCTGACGTACATGAACAGCGCACACCCGGCCACGACGACCGCGACCAGCACAACCTGCATCGCGAAGAGCTGGCCGGCCAGGCTGCGAGGACGGGGGAGGCGCATGACGCCAGTGTGCCTGTTCGTATAAGTGCGAACTAAATGAACGGAAGGGTGACGGCCCTCACGGCCTGGGAGATAGTCACCGGGATCCGCAGGACGTGAGCCGCACGGCCTGTACGTACGTGCACCGAGGCAGAGGCGCACCGCGAGACCCGACGCCGACCGGGCCTCCACCCGAAGAACCCCGCGCGACCTCGCACGACCCGTACGCCCCCAGCACCCCGACGCCGTCGTCAGGAGGAACCGTGGCCGACACCGAGAACGGGACCGCGACCCCGCCCCCGCCCGCAGCCGCACCGCAGGCCCCCGCCAAGCGGGACCGCACCCACTATCTGTACATCGCCGTCATCGTCGCCGTACTGCTCGGCATCGCCGTCGGCTTCGCGGCACCCGACTTCGCCAAGGAGCTCAAGCCCGTCGGCACGGGCTTCGTGAACCTGATCAAGATGATGATCTCCCCGATCATCTTCTGCACGATCGTCCTCGGCGTCGGCTCCGTACGGAAGGCCGCCAAGATCGGCAAGGTCGGCGGCCTCGCCCTCGGCTACTTCATCGTGATGTCGGCCGTCGCCCTCGCCATCGGCCTCGTCGTCGGCAACATCCTCGACCCCGGCTCCGGCATGCACCTCACCGAAGCCACCAAGGACGTCGGCCAGACCGCCGCCAAGGACGCCGCCGAAGGCCCCACCGACTTCGTCCTCGGCATCATCCCGACGACGCTCGTCTCCGCCTTCACCCAGGGAGAGGTCCTCCAGACCCTCCTGGTCGCCCTCCTCGTCGGCTTCGCCCTCCAGGCCATGGGCCGCTCCGGCGAACCCGTCCTGCGCGGCATCGAGCACATCCAGAAGCTCGTCTTCCGTGTCCTCGGCATGATCATGTGGGCCGCCCCGATCGGCGCCTTCGGCGCCATGGCCGCCGTCATCGGCGAGACCGGCATCGACGCCCTCAAGGCCCTCGCCACGATCATGATCGGCTTCTACGTCACCTGCGCGCTGTTCGTCGGAGTCGTCCTCGCGGTGATCCTCCGCCTCGCGACGGGCTTCAACATCTTCGCGCTCCTCAAGTACCTGGGCCGCGAGTTCCTGCTGATCCTGTCCACGTCCTCGTCCGAGTCGGCGCTGCCCCGACTCATCGCGAAGATGGAGCACCTCGGCGTCAGCCGCCCGGTCGTCGGCATCACCGTCCCGACCGGCTACTCGTTCAACCTCGACGGCACCATGATCTACCTGACCATGGCGTCCCTCTTCATCGCCGACGCGATGGACCAGCCCATGAGCATCGGCCAGCAGATCGGCCTGCTCCTCTTCATGATGATCGCGTCGAAGGGCGCCGCCGGAGTCTCCGGCTCGGGCATCGCCGTCCTCGCCTCCGGCCTCCAGTCCCACAAGCCGGGCCTGGTCGACGGCGTCGGCCTCATCATCGGCATCGACCGCTTCATGAGCGAGGCCCGCGCCCTCACCAACTTCGCGGGCAACGCGGTGGCCACCCTGCTCATCGGCACCTGGACCGGCGAGGTCGACCGCGACCGCGTCCGCCGCGTCCTCGCCGGCGAGCTCCCCTTCGACGAGCGCACCCTGCTCGACACCGACGACACCGCCGACCAGGACGACGTCCCGGCCCCGCGCGACGGCGGACCGACGCTGGAGAAGGAGCCGGTCGGCGCCTGAGCGTCCCCACGCGGCCGACCCCGAGGGGGCGGTGTCCGGCGAGCTTCGCC
>NZ_JBHYTK010000071.1:0-16997 GCF_042749255.1 Streptomyces sp. NPDC059524
CGGGGGCGTTCTCCCCCCCGGCCCCACCCGCCCCCCCCCCCCCCGCCGCGCGGGCCCCCCGCCCCCCGGCCCCCCCGCCCGCGGGGGGGGGGGGCCCCGGCTCGTCTCGGGTCGTGCGGGGTGGTGCGCGCTACGCGGACGGGCTCGCGGAGGGCGAGGGGGACTCGGAGGCCGCGGGGCTCTCCGAGGCGCCGTCGGCCGGAGCGGCCGTCACCTTCAGCTCGACGGTGAGCGTCGCGCCGCCCGTCGTGGTGACGCGCAGCAGGAACGTGCCGGTCGCGTCGTCCGCGTACAGCTTCGGCAGCACGAGCGTGCCGTCGTCGGCGGTCTCGAGCCCCTTGAACGTACGGATCGCCTTGCCGTCGGCGTCCTTGAAGTAGGGGCCCTTGTCGGCCTCGGTCGCGTCGTCCGCGGACTTGATCAGCGTGGCGGTGGCGGCGACGCCGTCGGCCACAGCGCCCTTGTAGGTCGCCTTCACCGTGACGCGGTCGGCGAACTCCTGACCCGCGACGCAGCTGAGCTCCTTGTCGCCGACCCGGGCCAGCGCGTCGGCGGCGCGCGCGGTGACGCTCGCCTTGTGGTCGACGCCGGACAGGGAACGGCCGACGACGGTGGCGCGGACGGTGAACTCGCCCGTCTTCTCACCGGCCTTCATGGCGGGCGCGGTGGCCACGCCCGAGCTGTTCGTCGTCGCCACGGCGGTGGTGGCGCCGCCGGAGAACGTGGCGTCGGTGTCGCCGACGACCGCGAAGCGGATCTGCACGCTGCCGACGCCCCGGCCCTGCGCGTTCGTGGCGCGCACCGAGGCCTTCGCGGTGAACACGTCGCCCGCCATGGCGCTGAGGTCGCCCGTGCCGGCGACGCCGAGCTTGGTGACGGTCTCGGCGGGGCTGGTGCTCGTCGGCGGGTCCGTGGGGCCGGCGGGGTCCGTGGGATCGGTGGGCCTCGGCGACTCGGGCGGGTCCGTGGGCTTCGTCGGGGGCTTGTCCGGCTTCGGCGAGGACGGGCTCTGGCCACCGCCCGTGCCGGGCAGGCCGGGCGTGGTGGGCGTCGGGTTCGTGCCGCCGCCGGTGCTCGGATGGCGCGGCAGGACGCCGGTGCCGTCGGGGACCTGGTGCGCGCCTTTGCGGTAGAACTCCAGCCAGGACAGGACGGTGGCCAGGTAGTCCGAGGAGTGGTTGTAGCTGAGGATCGCCTGGTTCAGGTCGCCCGCGTCGGACAGGTCGCGGTCGGCGCGGCACAGGTAGTGGCCGGTGGCGAGCGCCGCGTCGTAGATGTTGTTGGGGTCCTTCTTGCCGTCCCCGTTGCCGTCGCGGCCGGCCCAGGCCCAGGTCGTCGGGATGAACTGCATGGGGCCGACGGCCCGGTCGTACACCGTGTCGCCGTCGTAGAGGCCGCCGTCGGTGTCCTTGATGTGGGCGAAGCCCTTGCCGTTGAGGGGCGGGCCGGTGATGGCGTCGATCGTGGTGCCGTTCGCGTCCACGTTTCCGCCGCGCGCCTGGCCGGACTCGACCTTGCCGATCGCCGCGAGCAGCTCCCACGACACGTTGCACCCGGGCTTGGTGCGGGCGAGTTCGGCCTCTGCCTTCTTGTACGCGTCCAGGACCGTGGCCGGTATGCCCGCTTCGGCATCGCCCGGGGAGCCCGCGCCGGGGGCGGCGGTCGGGTCGTCGGTCGGGCTGTTCAGCTTCGGCAGGTCGGTGTAGTAGTCCGGGCCGGACGCTCCGTCGGGGCCCTGCCCCTCGTCGGAACTGTCGGCCGCCGAACGGCCGTTGTCCAGCTGGGGAGAGGGCACGCCCGGGGCCTGCGACGCCGAGAGCGCCGCCACCGCCGCGGCGGCGACCGCTGCGGTCACCGCACCCCTGCGCAGCCGCCTGCCGAATACCGCCGCCATGCCGCGAACCCCTCCCAGTCGCCCGACTTCTCCCGTGCGCCCGGTCCGCCCCGGATCGCGGGACTTCGTGGAGCTTCGTGGACGCGTTCGCTCCGCGGCGCACGGACGCAGCCGACACTACGACAACTTCCTGCGCGCAGACACCTGTTCGCGTCCGGTATTCACCGATTGATCGGGGAGATGTCGTCTGCCGTACGCTGCCTGGCTCAGTCGGTCCCGCAACCGGGTCCCGAACGGGGAGGATCTTTCGTGCCGTTCACTCTCAGCCATGCCGCGGCGGTGCTGCCGCTGATCCGGCGCGACGGCTCGGGTCGGGGTCCTTTCGTGCCGTCGCTGCTGGTCGCCGGGTCCTTCGCGCCGGACGTCACGTACTTCGCGGCGAGCGCGGTGCCGGGGGCGATGCGGTTCGGTGAGGTCACGCACTCCTTCCCCGGGGTGTTCACGGTGGACGTGCCGATCGCTCTCGCGCTGGTGGGGCTGTGGCGGCTGGTCGCCGGCCCGTTGACGGGGCTGCTGCCGGCGCCGGTACGGGGCCGGGTGCGGGCGCTGGCCGGAAACGGGCCCCGGTGGCCGGCCTCGGGCCGCGGTCCGACGCTGCTGCGGTGGTACGTCTCGGCGGTGCTCGGGGCGCTGACGCACGTGGTGTGGGACGCGTTCACGCATCTGGACCGGTGGGGCATGCGGATCCTGCCGGTCCTGGGCGAGAAGATCGCCGGCTCGCCGCTCTACTGGTACGCGCAGTACGGGGGTTCGGCCCTGGCGCTCGGGGTGATCGGCCTGTTCCTGTGGCGGGCGCTGCGCGGGGCGGGCCCGGGTGCCGTACCGGACGACGCGTCCCGCGCCGCCGGGCGCGGGCAGGCGCTGGTCCTGATCGGCGGCTGCGCGGGCCTCGGCGCGGTGCTGCGGGTCGCACGCTGGCTGGCGTACGTGGACGAGTCGGGCCTGGAGTGGAAGCCCTGGGAGATCATCCCGACACTGTGCTTCGGCGCGGGGGCCGGCCTGGTGGTCGGCGCGGTCCTGTTCGCGGCAGGGCACCGGTTCCAGCAACACAGGCACTCCCCCGTGCCGACCCCGCCCGAGGCCCGGCCGGACCCACTGAAGACCGACAGCCACGACTGAAGACCGGGCCCCGGCCCCTCAGAGGCGCGGAGAGTGCGCCCCTCAGAGGCGCGGGGAGTGCGCCCCTCAGAGGCGCGGGGAGTGCGCCCCTCAGGGGCGCGGGGAACTGCGCGACCAGCCACGACGGCGCTGCACCCGGCGACGGTCCTCGGCCCCTACGGCGGGCGGCGCGCCCCACCAGGCGCGGGGCTGTTTCGATGTGCGGCTCGCCGCGCGGGCGCGAGCAAGCACCACGGCGCGGCACCCGGCGATGAGGCAAGGCCCCCAGGGCGGATGAGAACGGGGCAGGACCACATGGTCCCGCCCCGTCATGTCACCGGGCACCCGGCGGAGCCGGTCAGTGGGCCGCCGACTCCCAGTCCGGGCCGAGGCCCACCGAGACGTCCAGCGGGGCCCGGAGGTGGACGGCGGCAGCCATCTCGCGGCGGACCAGCTCCTCCGCCGCCTCGGCCTCGCCGGGCGCGATCTCCAGGACGATTTCGTCGTGGACCTGGAGCAGCATCCGGGACGTGAGCTTCGCCTCGGTCAGCGCCTTGTCCACGTTCAGCATCGCGATCTTGACGATGTCGGCGGCGGTGCCCTGGATCGGCGCGTTGAGCGCCATGCGCTCGGCCATCTCGCGGCGCTGCCGGTTGTCCGAGTTCAGGTCCGGCAGGTAGCGGCGCCGGCCGAGCATCGTCTCCGTGTAGCCCGTGGCACGGGCCTCGTCGACGACGCGGCGCAGATAGTCGCGCACCCCGCCGAAGCGCTCGAAGTACGTGTCCATCAGTGCGCGCGCCTCGCCCGCCTCGATGTTCAGCTGCTGGGAGAGGCCGAACGCGGACAGGCCGTAGGCGAGGCCGTACGACATGGCCTTGATCTTGCGGCGCATCTCGGCGTCGACGGCGGTGGGCGCCACGTCGAAGACCTGGGAGGCGACCGTGTTGTGCAGGTCCTCGCCGGAGTTGAAGGCCTCCAGGAGGCCCTCGTCCTCGGAGAGGTGAGCCATGACGCGCAGCTCGATCTGGCTGTAGTCGGCCGTCATCAGGGACTCGAAGCCCTCGCCGACGACGAAGCCGCGGCGGATGGCACGGCCCTCGTCGGTGCGCACCGGGATGTTCTGCAGGTTCGGGTCCGTGGAGGACAGCCGGCCGGTCGCGGCCACCGTCTGGTTGAAGGTGGTGTGGATGCGGCCGTCGGCGGCGATCGTCTTGATCAGGCCCTCGACGGTGACGCGGAGCTTGGCCTGCTCACGGTGGCGCAGCATGATCACGGGCAGCTCGTGGTCGGTCTGCGTGGCCAGCCAGGCGAGCGCGTCGGCGTCCGTCGTGTACCCGGTCTTGGTCTTCTTCGTCTTCGGCAGGTCGAGCTCGCCGAAGAAGACTTCCTGGAGCTGCTTGGGCGAGCCGAGGTTGAACTCGTGGCCGACGGAGGCGTGCGCCTCCTTCACGGCCTGCTGCACCGCGCCCGCGAACATCTGCTCCATCGACTCGAGGTGCGCGCGGTCCGCGGCGATGCCGTGCCGCTCCATGCGGGCCAGCAGCGCGGAGGTGGGCAGCTCGATGTCGGCGAGCAGCTCGGCCGCGCCGACCTCCTTGAGGCGCTCGCCGAACGCCTCGCCGAGGTCGAGGATCGCGCGGGCCTTGATCATCAGCGCGTCGGCCTCGGCCTGCTCGTCCTCGTCCGTGCCGAAGGCGAGCTGCCCGTCGGCGGGGGCGGGGGCCAGCTCGCGGCCGAGGTACTCCAGGGACAGCGCGTCCAGCGCGAAGGAGCGGCGGCCGGGCTTGACCAGGTACGCGGCGAGCGCCGTGTCCATGGTGACGCCCTCGACCCGCCAGCCGTGCTCGGCGAAGACCCGCATGGCGCCCTTGGCGTTGTGCAGGACCTTCGGCTTCGCCGCGTCGCGGAGCCAGGCGGCGAAGGCCTGCTCGTCGGCCTCGTCGAGCGTCGACGGGTCGAACCAGGCGGCCTCTCCCCCGGCGGCGGCGAGCGCGATCTCGGTGACCGTGCCGGTGCCGAGCGACCAGCTGTCGACGCTGGCCAGCCCCAGGACAGCGTTCCCGTGCTCGGCGAGCCAGGGCGCCACCTCGCCGGTGGCGAGGACCGTGCCGTCCAGCTCGACGCCGGGCTCGGCCGGGGTCTCCTCGGCCTCCTCGGCGCCCGGGTCGACGGCGAACAGACGCTCGCGCAGCGACGGGTTCCGGATCTCCAGGGTGTCCAGGATCATCGTGACCGTCTTGCGGTCGTAGGCCTCGCGGGCCAGGTCACCGACCGTCTTGGGCAGCTCGACGTCACGGACCATCTCGGTCAGCCGCCGGTTCAGCTTCACCGCGTCGAGGTGCTCGCGGAGATTGGCGCCCGCCTTGCCCTTGACCTCGTCGACGCGCTCGACCAGCTCGGCGAAGGATCCGAACTGGTTGATCCACTTCGCCGCCGTCTTCTCGCCGACGCCCGGGATGCCCGGCAGGTTGTCCGACGGGTCGCCGCGCAGCGCCGCGAAGTCCGGGTACTGGGACGGCGACAGACCGTACTTCTCCTGGACCTTCTCCGGCGTGAACCGGGTCAGCTCGGAGACGCCCTTCGTCGGGTACAGGACGGTCACATGGTCCGAGACCAGCTGGAACGAGTCACGGTCGCCGGTGACGATGAGGACCTCGAAGCCCTCGGCCTCGGCCTGCGTGGCGAGCGTGGCGATCACGTCGTCGGCCTCGAAGCCGTCGACCGCGAAGCGCGGCGTGTGCATCGCGTCGAGCAGCTCTCCGATCAGCTCGACCTGGCCCTTGAACTCGTCCGGGGTCTTCGACCGGTTCGCCTTGTACTCGGTGAACTCCTCGGAGCGCCACGTCTTGCGGGACACGTCGAACGCCACCGCGAAGTGCGTGGGCGCCTCGTCGCGCAGCGTGTTCGCCAGCATGGACGCGAAGCCGTAGATCGCGTTCGTCGGCTGACCCGTCGCCGTCGTGAAGTTCTCCGCGGGCAGCGCGAAGAACGCCCGGTACGCCAGCGAGTGCCCGTCCATGAGCATCAGCCGGGGGCGCCCCCCTGCACCGGAGCCCGTCGCCTTCGTCGCGCTTGTCTTCGCCGTCTTCGCTGCTGTTTCTGCCACGTCCCCGATCCTGCCAGACCCCACTGACACTCCGGCCCACCGCACAGCGGGCGGCCGCGCTGTCGGTGGCCCGTGCGAGGATCGGAGACACAGCTCACAGCCCGTCCGCAGCACCAGCTCGAAGGGGAGCAAGCCATGGCCAGCAAGCCGCCCGCGTCGGACCCGGTCCAGGACGCGCCGCAGGTCGCGGCGCCGCAGCACCACGCGGCCGGGCTCCCGGCCGTCAAGGAGTCCCTGCGGATCGCCCGCGAGCAGATGGGCGTACGGCGCACGGCGCTGACCCTGCTGCGGGTCAACCAGAAGGACGGATTCGACTGCCCCGGCTGCGCCTGGCCCGAGCCCGAGCACCGGCACGCGGCGGAGTTCTGCGAGAACGGGGCGAAGGCGGTCGCCGAGGAGGCCACCCTGCGCCGGGTGACCCCGGAGTTCTTCGCCGCGCACCCGGTGGCGGACCTCGCGCGCCGCTCCGGGTACTGGCTGGGCCAGCAGGGCCGGCTCACCCACCCCATGTACCTGGCCGAGGGCGCGGACCGGTACGAGCCGGTGACCTGGGAGCGCGCCTTCGACATCATCGGCGAGGAGCTGACCGCGCTCGCCTCCCCCGACGAGGCGGTCTTCTACACCTCGGGCCGCACCAGCAACGAGGCGGCGTTCCTCTACCAGCTCTTCGCCCGCGAGTTCGGCACGAACAACCTGCCCGACTGTTCGAACATGTGCCACGAGTCGTCCGGCTCCGCCCTCACCGAGACGATCGGCGTCGGCAAGGGCAGCGTCCTGCTGGAGGACCTCTACAAGGCGGACCTGATCATCGTCGCCGGGCAGAACCCGGGCACGAACCATCCGAGGATGCTGTCCGCTCTGGAGAAGGCGAAGGAGGGCGGCGCCCGCATCATCTCGGTGAACCCGCTGCCGGAGGCGGGCCTGGAGAAGTTCAAGAACCCGCAGACGCCCCGGGGCCTGACCAGGGGCGCCTCGCTCACGGACCTGTTCCTGCAGATCCGCCTCGGCGGCGACCAGGCCCTGTTCCGCCTGCTCAACAAGCTGATCCTGGAGACCGAAGGCGCCACGGACGAGGCCTTCATCACCGAACACACCCACGGCTACGAGGAGTTCGCCGAGACCGCCCGCGCCGCCGACTGGGACGAGACGCTGAAGGCGACCGGCCTGTCCCGCGCCGACATCGACCGCGCCCTGGAGATGGTGCTCGCCTCACGGCGCACCGTCGTGTGCTGGGCGATGGGCCTCACCCAGCACAAGCACTCCGTGCCGACCATCCGCGAAGTGGTCAACTTCCTGCTCCTGCGCGGCAACATCGGGCGCCCCGGCGCCGGCGTCTGCCCCGTGCGCGGTCACTCGAACGTGCAGGGCGACCGCACCATGGGCATTTTCGAACGCCCAGCTCCCGCCTTCCTCGACGCCCTGGAGAAGGAGTTCGACTTCGCGCCGCCCCGCGCGCACGGCTACGACGTCGTACGGGCCATCCGCGCCCTGCGCGACGGCGAGGCCAAGGTCTTCTTCGCCATGGGCGGCAACTTCGTCGCGGCGTCCCCCGACACCGAGGTCACCGAGGCCGCGATGCGCCGCGCCCGCCTCACCGTCCACGTCTCCACGAAGCTGAACCGCTCGCACGCCGTCACCGGCGCCCGCGCCCTGATCCTGCCCACGCTCGGCCGCACCGAGCGCGATCTCCAGGGCGGCGGCGAGCAGTTCGTCACCGTCGAGGACTCGATGGGCATGGTGCACGCCTCGCGCGGCCGGCTCGACCCCGCGAGCCGGCATCTGCTCTCCGAGCCCGCCATCGTGGCCCGGCTGGCCCGCCGCGTCCTCGGCGAGGCCTCCCGCACCCCGTGGGAGGAGTTCGAGAAGGACTACGCGACGATCCGGGACCGCATCGCCCGCGTCGTACCGGGCTTCGAGGACTTCAACGCGCGCGTGGCACACCCCGGAGGCTTCACGCTCCCGCACGCCCCGCGCGACGAGCGCCGCTTCCCCACCGCCACCGGCAAGGCCAACTTCACGGCCGCGCCCGTCGAGCACCCGCACCTGCCCGAGGGCCGCCTCCTGCTGCAGACCCTGCGCTCCCACGACCAGTACAACACCACGATCTACGGCCTCGACGACCGCTACCGGGGCATCAGGAACGGCCGCCGCGTCGTCCTCGTCAACCCGGAGGACGCGCGCGACCTCGCGCTCGCCGACGGCTCCTACGTCGACCTCGTCAGCGAATGGCGCGACGGCGTCGAGCGGCGCGCCCCCGGCTTCCGCGTCGTGCACTACCCGACGGCCCGGGGCTGCGCCGCCGCGTACTACCCGGAGACCAATGTGCTGGTGCCGCTGGACGCCACGGCGGACGTGAGCAACACCCCCGCCGGGAAGTCCGTGGTCGTCCGCCTGGAACAATCGGCGACCGACTGAGCGTTCGCTCAGCCGATACGTCACTTCGGAACAGGTACGACGAACGGAGCCGGGCCCCATGGGCGAGCAGCACAGCGTGAAGTTCCCGCAAGAGGTCATCGACGAGTACGCCGCGCTCGGCGTGGACCTTCCGGCCCTGTTCTCGGCCGGGGACCTCGGCAGGCGCATGGGCATCGACATCAAGGAAGCCTCGGCGGACCGGGTCGTCGCCACGATGCCCGTCGCCGGCAACACCCAGCCCTACGGCCTGCTCCACGGCGGCGCCTCCGCCGTCCTCGCCGAGACCCTCGGCTCCGTCGGCTCGATGCTGCACGGAGGCTCCGGCAAGATCGCCGTCGGCGTCGACCTGAACTGCACGCACCACCGCAGCGCGCGCTCCGGACTCGTCACGGGGGTGGCTACGCCGGTCCACCGGGGCCGCACGACGGCGACGTACGAGGTCGTCATCACGGACGACCAGGACCGCCGCGTCTGCACGGCCCGCCTGACCTGCATCCTCAAGGACGCCCCGACCCAGTAGCACCCCGAGGCGCACCCCGGGACCAGCCCCTCCACGGGGCCCCACGGGGTGCGCCTCCAGCGGGGCCCCGGTCATGCACGGCCGGGGCGGGGGGCTGCACCGATGTACGGCTCCGCCGCGTGCACCGACACCTGCCGATGCCGTTCGCCTCAGATCGGCGCCGCCAGGGGCGCGGGGAACTGCGCGATCAGCCACGACGCAGGTGTCAGACGACGACGCACAGGACACCCCCACCCCCGAAACCGGCACCCCAACCCACCGACCCCCAACCCCCAACCTCACCCCACCCGTTGGCGGAGCCCGTGCCTCCGGCTTACCGTCAACCATGACCGGCATCGGCCCCGTCGAACCAGTCGAGCCCCCAGAGCCCTCACCGCCCGGAGAACACCCCGGGCACTCCGGACACTCCGGGCACATGGCACGCCCAAAACACCCCGGGCACCCCGCGCACTCCGCGCACCCCACCCACCCCACACGCCCCGGCCCCCACTACCTCCCGCCCCCGCCCTCACCCGACGCCCCCGCAGAGACTCTCGGCGCCGGGGACCCGGACTCCCGCACCGCCGCGGAGCGCTGGGCCGCGCTCACCCCCCGTACCCGCCGCACCATCACGGCCGGCCTCGCCCTCGGCGCGGCCGTCACCGCACTGCTGCTCCTGCGCCCGCCGCACTCGGATCCGGCCGCCGCCTCGTCCCCGTACCCCACCCAGACGACGTACCTGCACTACCAGGGCCGGGGCCCGGCGAAGCACACGTACCGGTTCCTGCTGCGCGTCGAGTCCGGCAGCCCCGTCACCGTCAGCCGACTGCGCCTGCCCTTCGCCGAGTTCGGCACCCGGACGACCCCGCGCCTGCCACTGACGGTGAACGCCGGCGACACCGCGCCGCTCACCGTGGAGATCCGCGTACGGCACTGTCCGAGCCCGCCCCGGACGATCGATCTCCCCCATCTCGACCTGACCCTGCGCAACCAACGCGCCCTGCAGCAGCACAGCTTCCTGTTCGGCGGAGCCTTCCCGCACGCGCTCGCACGGGAGTTGAGCACCGCATGCCCGGCCGAACGCCCCGGGACGAACCCCAGCCGACGATGACAGAGCGTTACATCTGCCGAAACACAGCAATGCACCGCAACACGAACACCGCACCCTGGTCACAGAACACCCGCCACCCGCACCCCCACGCCCGCCGGACCACCGGGTAAGGACCAAGATCCACTCAAGTTCCTTAGCGGAACAGGGCGTTCTCAACCACCGAACCCGCCCGCCCGGCGCCCGAAAAGGTCCGATCATCCCTCCTGCTCCTCCTCATCACCACCCCGGCATAACAAGAGCGTCACAGCCTCTCCCACCCAGTGCCCCACTCCCCCACCTGCGCTTATAGTCACGGCCAGTCACCGCGCCGCCGGGCGCGTCACTTGCACGGCCCCTGTACCACCCCAGTACGGCCCGGCGAGACACACGGCCCCCGACCACGTGGGCCGCGCCAGGGAGAGGAATGATCGTGCGACACCGTTCTTTGCTCATACTCACCACAGTGCTCACCACCGGAGCACTGACCCTCACCGCCTGCGGTTCCCGCGACGAAGGCGGCGACAAGGGTGGCGACAGCGGCGGCACCACGCTGACCATCGGTGTCGACGCCCCCCTCTCCGGCGAGAACTCCACGACCGGCCTCGGCATCCAGTACGGCGCCCAGATCGCCATCGACGACGCCAACAAGAAGAAGACCGTCGACGGCGTCACCTTCAAGCTGAAGGCCCTCGACGACAAGGCGCAGCCCGCCACCGGCCAGCAGAACGCCACCGCGCTCGTCGGCGACAAGTCCGTCGTCGGCGCCGTCGGCCCGCTGAACTCCGGCGTCGCCCAGTCGATGCAGCAGGTCTTCGCCTCCGCCAACATGGTGCAGATCTCGCCGTCCAACACGGACCCCTCCCTCACCCAGGGCAAGGACTGGCAGGGCGGCACCAAGAAGCGCGCCTACAAGACGTACTTCCGCACCGCCACCACCGACGCCCTCCAGGGCGGCTTCGCGGCCGACTACGCCTACAACACGCTCAAGAAGAAGAAGGCCTTCGTCGTCGACGACAAGCAGACGTACGGCGCCGGCCTCGCCAAGATCTTCAAGGAGCAGTTCGTCAAGGCGGGCGGCAAGGCCGTCGGCACCGACCACATCAACACCGGTGACAAGGACTTCGCCTCCCTCGTCTCCCGCATCAAGGCCGCCAAGGCCGACATCGTCTACTACGGCGGCCAGTACGACGAGTCCCAGCTGATCACCAAGCAGCTCAAGGAAGCCGGCGTCAAGATCCCGCTGTTCGGCGGTGACGGCATGTTCGCCACCACCTACATCGAGACCGCCGGCAAGGCCGCCGAGGGCGACCTCTCCACCTCCGTCGGCGTCCCCGTCGACACCCTGCCCGCCGCCAAGACCTTCGTCGAGACGTACAAGGCCAAGGGCTACAAGGGCGACTACGGCGCCTACGGCGGCTACTCCTACGACGCCACCACCGCCATCATCAACGCGGTCAAGGCCGTCAAGGAGGCCAACGGCGGCAAGCTGCCCTCCGGCGACGAGCTCCGCTCCAAGGTCGTCGAAGAGGTCCAGAAGTCGAACTTCGACGGCATCACCGGCAAGGTCGCCTTCGACGAGTTCGGCGACACCACCAACAAGCAGCTGACCGTGTACCAGGTCGAGAAGGGCGCGTGGAAGGCCGTCAAGACCGGCACCTACGAAGGCAGCTGACCCACGTCGGCCCACCCTCGTGAGCCGGCCCCGGCCGGCTGATCCACGACCCCAGCACCACCACGGGCCGCGCGGCAGGACGACCCCGACCGCGCGGCCCGTTCTCACACCCACCCAGCACCCCATGGGTGCACACGACCACCAGCGACATGGAGGCCATGCGGTGAACACCCTGCCGCAGCAGCTGGCCAACGGGCTGCTCCTCGGCTCGATGTACGGGCTCATCGCCATCGGCTACACGATGGTGTACGGCATCGTCCAGCTCATCAACTTCGCGCACGGCGAGATATTCATGACCGGAGCGTTCGGCGCGCTCACGGTCTCCCTGATCCTTCCCACCGGCACCTCGATGTGGATCCTGCTCCCCGCCATGCTGATCGGAGGCGGCCTCGTCGCCATCCTGATCGCAGTCGGAGCGGAACGATTCGCCTACAGACCCCTGCGCGGAGCCCCCCGACTGGCACCCCTCATCACCGCCATCGGCCTCTCCCTCGCCCTCCAGGAAGCGGTCCGCAACTTCTACCCGAAGGCCGACCGCCCCCGCACCTTCCCCGACATCGGCGGCTCCCACGACCTCGGCAGCATCACCATCCGGGACGGCGACCTCTTCCTCATCATCGCCGCCGCCCTCTGCATGACCGGACTCGCCCTCTTCGTCCGCCGCAGCCGCACCGGCCGCGCCATGCAGGCCACCGCCCAGGACCCGGACACCGCCCAGCTGATGGGCATCGACACGAACCGCATCATCGTGATCGCCTTCGCCATCGGCGGCTTCTTCGCCGCCGTCGCCGCGATCGCCTACGGGTTCAAGTACGGCTCCATCGACTACCGCATGGGCTTCCTCATGGGCCTCAAGGCCTTCACCGCAGCCGTCCTCGGCGGCATCGGCAACATCTACGGCGCCATGCTCGGCGGACTCGTCCTCGGCATCGCCGAGACCCTCGCCTCCGCCTACATCGACGGCATCCCCGGCATGCAGCAACTCGGCGGCTCCACCTGGGCCAACGTCTGGGCCTTCGGCCTCCTCATCCTCGTCCTCCTCTTCAGGCCACAAGGCCTGCTGGGCGAACGCGTCGCGGACAGGGCGTGACCACCATGACGGACACCACCATGAACAAGACGGACGCCCCCACCCGCGGGCTCCTCCCCCTGCCGGCCGCCGCGGCCCGCGCCCTCGTCCTCGCCGGCGGCATCGCCACCACGGCCTCCGCCTTCCTCGCCTGGACCTGGACCGCCGAATTCCCCGGCGACCTCACCATCACCGGCTACCCCGGCGGCCTCCAGTGGCTCACCTTCGTCGCCGGCATCCTCGCCGCCCTCACCGGACTCGGCCACTACGGCGTCCCCGGCCTGCGCGCCCTCGGCGCCAACGGCAACAACGCACCCGCCGCACTCGCCGCACTCGGCGCCTTCGGCACCACCTGGTTCACCGTCATCGCGATCGCCGCCAAACTCGGCGGACTCGCCAACCTCGAACCCGGTGGCTGGATCGCAGCCGTCGCCTCCCTGCTGCCCCTCCTCGGCGCCTTCGCCCTCCCCCAACAGGGAGCCGGCACCCAGAGCGCCAAGGACACCTTCCGCAGCTACCTCGCCAAGCCCGACCACCTCACCCCCGTCGCACTGCCCAGCCCCTGGATCCAGCGCGTCCTCGTCACCGCCGTCACCATCGTCGGCCTCACCGTCTTCACCTACGGCATCGACACCGAGTACGGCGAACTCTTCATCGGCTTCCTCATCGTCACCGTCTTCGCCATCTGGGCCCTCCACACCGCCGGCCTGCTCGACGTGGTCTCCCGGCTCACCGCCAAGAACCGCGCCTTCACGCTCGCCATGGGCTTCGCCGCCGCGATCGCCTTCCCCTTCACCCAGACCGACGACCACTACGCCAACATCGGCGTCAACATCCTGATCTTCGGCACCGTCGCCCTCGGCCTCAACATCGTCGTCGGCCTCGCCGGACTCCTCGACCTCGGATACGTCGCCTTCCTCGGCGTCGGCGCCTACACCGCCGCCCTCGTCTCCGGCTCCGAGTTCTCCACCTTCTCCGGCGTCCAGTTCCCCTTCTGGGCCGCCGCCCTCACCGGCGCCGCCGCATCCCTCGTCTTCGGCGTCCTCATCGGCGCCCCGACCCTGCGACTGCGCGGCGACTACCTCGCCATCGTCACCCTCGGCTTCGGAGAGATCTTCCGCATCGCCGTCAACAACATGGACGGCGACTCCGGACCCGACCTCACCAACGGCCCCAACGGCATCCCCTCGATCCCGGACCTCAACCTCCTCGGCATCGACTTCGGCCAGAGCCACGACATCGCCGGCTTCACCCTCGGCCGCTTCGCCAACTACTACCTGCTCATGGTCCTCGTCATGGCCATCGTCGTCCTCGTCTACACCCGCGCCGCCGACTCCCGCATCGGCCGCAGCTGGGTCGCCATCCGCGAGGACGAGACCGCCGCCACCGCCATGGGCATCAACGGCTTCCGCGTCAAACTCGTCGCGTTCGCCCTCGGCGCCGCCCTCGCCGGCCTCGCCGGCACCGTCAGCGCCCACGTCACCTACAGCGTCGTCCCGAACCCCTATCAGTTCGCCGGATCGACCCCGCCCAACTCCGCGTTTCTCCTCGCCGCCGTCGTCCTCGGCGGCATGGGCACCGTCGCGGGACCCCTCCTCGGCGCAGCACTCCTCTACCTCCTGCCCGAGAAGCTCGTCTTCCTCCAGGACAAGTCGCTCCTCGCCTTCGGCGTCGCCCTCGTCCTCCTGATGCGCTTCCGCCCCGAAGGCATCATCGCCAACCGCCGCCGCCAGCTCGAATTCCACGAGACCGGACAACTCGACGTACCGGAACAACGGCTGCCCGACGAACCGGCCACCACCAAGGCGGGGGCGTGACCACCATGACCACACAGACAGCACAGACCCCGCAGACCGCCCAGACCGTCCTCGAAGCCCGTGACGTCACCATGCGCTTCGGCGGCCTCACCGCCGTCCGCAGCGTCGACCTCACCGTCCGCGAAGGCGAGATCGTCGGCCTCATCGGCCCCAACGGCGCCGGCAAGACCACCTTCTTCAACTGCCTCACCGGCCTCTACGTCCCCACCGAGGGCACCGTCGCCTACAAAGGCACCGTCCTGCCACCCAAGCCCCACCTCGTCACCCAGGCAGGCATCGCCCGCACCTTCCAGAACATCCGGCTCTTCGCCAACATGACCGTCCTGGAAAACGTCCTCGTCGGCCGCCACACCCGCACCAAGGAAGGCCTCTGGTCCGCCCTCCTGCGCGGCCCCGGCTTCAAGAAAGCCGAACGCGCCAGCGAAGAACGCGCCATGGAACTCCTCGAGTTCATCGGCCTCGAACACAAGCGCGACCACCTCGCCCGCAACCTCCCCTACGGCGAACAGCGCAAGCTCGAAATCGCCCGCGCCCTCGCCAGCGACCCCGGACTCCTCCTCCTCGACGAGCCCACCGCCGGCATGAACCCGCAGGAGACCCGCGCCACCGAGGAACTCGTCTTCGCCATCCGCGACAAGGGCATCGCCGTCCTCGTCATCGAGCACGACATGCGCTTCATCTTCAACCTCTGCGACCGCGTCGCCGTCCTCGTCCAAGGCGAAAAGCTCGTCGAAGGCACCAGCGACGTCGTCCAGGGAGACGAACGCGTCGTCGCCGCCTACCTCGGCACCCCCTTCGAAGGCGCCCCCGAGGACACCGCACTCGCAGAGGTCCAGGCCGCCGAAGCACAGGCCGCCACGGACAGCACCACAGAAGGAGACAACCAGTGACCGCGCTGCTGGAAGTCGAAGACCTCCACGTCGCCTACGGCAAGATCGAAGCCGTCAAAGGCATCTCCTTCAGCGTCGAAGAAGGCCAGGTCGTCACCCTCATCGGCACCAACGGCGCCGGCAAGACCACGACCCTGCGAACCCTCTCCGGCCTGCTCAAGCCCTCCAGCGGAAAAATCACCTTCGCCGGACAGCCCCTCACCTCCGTACCCGCACACAAGATCGTGGCACTGGGCCTCGCCCACTCCCCCGAAGGACGCCACATCTTCCCCCGCCTCACCATCGCCGAGAACCTCCAACTCGGCGCCTTCCTCCGGAAGGACAACGCAGGCATCGAAAAAGACATGCAGCGCGCCTACGAGCTCTTCCCGATCCTCGGCGAACGACGCAAGCAGGCCGCGGGCACCCTCTCCGGCGGCGAACAACAGATGCTCGCCATGGGCCGCGCCCTCATGTCCCAGCCCAAACTGCTCATGCTCGACGAGCCCTCCATGGGCCTCTCCCCGATCATGATGCAGAAGATCATGGCCACCATCTCCGAGCTCAAGTCCCAGGGCACGACCATCCTCCTGGTCGAACAGAACGCCCAGGCCGCGCTCTCCCTGGCCGACCACGGCCACGTCATGGAGGTCGGCTCCATCGTCCTGTCCGGCACCGGCCAGGACCTCCTCCACGACGAGTCCGTCCGCAAGGCCTACCTCGGCGAGGACTGACCCACACACGGCGAAGGCCCGCACCCCCGTCATCCCGGGGCGCGGGCCTTCGTCACGTCCTGGCGGCTAACCCTTGGCCGCCTTCTTCTCCTCGGCGTCCTGAATGACCGCCTCCGCGACCTGCTGCATCGAAAGACGCCGGTCCATCGACGTCTTCTGGATCCACCGGAACGCCGCCGGCTCCGTCAGCCCGTACTCCGTCTGCAGCACCGACTTCGCCCGGTCCACCAGCTTCCGCGTCTCCAGCCGCTGCGTGAGGTCCGCGACCTCCTTCTCCAGCGTCTTCAACTCCGTGAACCGCGAGACGGCCATCTCGATCGCCGGCACGACATCACTCTTGCTGAACGGCTTCACCAGGTACGCCATCGCACCCGCGTCCCGGGCCCGCTCCACGAGGTCGCGCTGCGAGAACGCCGTCAGCATCAGCACCGGAGCGATCGACTCCTCGGCGATCTTCTCCGCCGCGCTGATCCCGTCCAGCTTCGGCATCTTCACATCCAGGATCACCAGATCCGGCTTGTGCTCACGGGCCAGCTCGACGGCCTGCTCACCGTCACCGGCCTCACCCACGACGGTGTAGCCCTCTTCCTCGAGCATCTCTTTCAGATCGAGACGGATCAGGGCCTCGTCCTCGGCGATGAATACGCGCGGCGTCCGCGGCGGCACCAGCGACGGGGCATCGTCGACTGCCTCGACACGCGGGGGCGAAGCGGGGGCGGGCACGGGGGCGCGAC
>NZ_JBHYTK010000071.1:17007-17379 GCF_042749255.1 Streptomyces sp. NPDC059524
TCGCCCCCCCGTTGCGGTCCGGCCCGCGCCCGTGACCGTCCTCGCCCCCGCCCCCCCCTCCCCGCCCGCGGCGGCACGTGCGACTGGTCATCGTCGACGGCGTCGACAGGCTGGGGCGACTCGGGGGCGGTCACGGGGGCGCTCCTTGTTCGGGCAGGGCGGGGGTACTGCTCCCCAGAGCCTACCTACCTCCTGTATGTTTGAGACCCCGAGGGGATATGCTTACCTTCGGTTCCAAGGAGCCCCGGTAGCCCAATCGGCAGAGGCCATCGTCTCAAACACGATCCAGTGTGGGTTCAAGTCCCACCCGGGGCACATTGCCTTCGATTCGAAGGAACCCAATCGAATGCGGACGTTCACGTTCTCGTGAAC
>NZ_JBHYTK010000071.1:17389-37718 GCF_042749255.1 Streptomyces sp. NPDC059524
CGCCAAACACACACACACACACCCTCTCCTGGAGCCATCGCGCCCGCCCGCGAGAGCAAGATTAGGCATCCAACCACCAACTACCAGCGCGCGTTCCTCCCTTGGCCCGCCCCCCCCCCCAAATTTTTCTGTGTGCAGAGTGTCGGCGTCACGCAAGGTGCCCGTATGTACGACATGAGCACACGCCAGCGAGCCCTGGCATTGGTCGCGCAAGGGCGCAGCCTCAACTCGGTGAGCAAGGAGATCGGCATCTCCCGAGCCGCCATCCGCGCTTGGCAGACACGCATCGAGCCGCTCCCCCTCATGCGGACCCAAGCGGCTCCGTGCGTCCGCTGCGGACCCGAGCCCAAGCCGCCGGCCGACGCAGCGGCGTACAGCTATCTGTTAGGGCTCTACCTCGGCGATGGCTGCATCAGTGCTGGTGCGCGCCCCGGATACTTCCTCCGGATCGCCTGCGCCAACGCCTATCCGGGGCTCATCGACCAGTGCACCATCGCCATGCGCGCCATCAACCCCAGCGGCAAGTCCGGCCGGGTGCAGGCCGTTGGATACGTCTCGGTCGTCGCGTACAGCCGACACTGGCCTTGCCTTTTCCCCCAGCACGGCCCTGGTATGAAGCACACCCGCAAGATCACGCTCGAACCCTGGCAGCAGGAGATCGTCGACGCGTACCCCTGGGAGTTCGTCCGGGGGCTGGTCCATTCCGACGGCTGTCGGGTCATCAACTGGACGACTCGGCTCGTCGGCAGCGAGCGGAAGCGTTACGAATACCCCCGGTACTTCTTCTCCAACAAGTCCGACTGCATCAGGCAGCTCTTCACCAACACCTTGGATGCGCTCGGCGTCTCCTGGAGGTCCTGCACCCGGAATGGGGAAGCGTTCAATATCTCTGTCGCCCGAAAGGCCGATGTAGCGCGCATGGACGATCACATCGGGCCCAAATACTGAGCGCAATGTGACAGGTCACAAGCGCTCGCGCGGCGCGATGGGAGCTGCCCCAAGACGGTTGACGGGAGCATGCGCTCGGACGATCTTCGGCTGCACTTGTTCACGTACCGCCGTCGTCCGGAGGTCCCCATGAGCCCGATCAATCGACGTCAGTTCGTCGCCGCCGCAGCCGGTGCCGCCGCTGCCGCCGTCGCTCTGCACCCGGCGTCCGCGTTCGCCGCGGGCGGCGCTTCCGACCCCTCCGACTTCGCCGATGCCGATCGGGGGTTCGTCGGGACGCTCAGTCCCGCCGTGATCAAGGACGCGGCCGGGAAGGTCGTGTGGGACGCCGACGCGTATGACTTTCTGGAGGCTGAGAAGGCTCCGGTTACGGCGGACGCGAGTCTGTGGCGGCAGTCGCGGCTGGTGAGGAAGCACGGGCTGTACAAGGTCGCGGAGCGGATTTATCAGGTGCGGGGGTTCGATCTGTCGAACATGACGATCGTGGAGGGTGACACAGGGGTCATCGTGATCGATCCGCTGATCTCGGCGGAGACGGCGGCCGCCGCGCTCGCCCTGTACCGCAAGCACCGGGATCCCCAGAGCAAGCGCGAGGTGGTCGCGCTCATCTACACGCATCCGCATGTCGATCATTTCGGTGGGGCGTACGGCGTGCTGCCGGGCGGAGCCGGGGGCGTGCCGGTCGTGGCGCCGGAGGGGTTTCTGGAGCACGCGGTCTCGGAGAACGTGTACGCGGGGACGGCGATGACGCGGCGCGCGGGGTACATGTACGGGGCGCATCTGCCGAAGTCGGCGCGGGGGCAGATCGGTTGTGGGCTGGGGCAGAGTGTGTCGCTGGGGACGGTGGGGCTGATTCCGCCGACGGTGAGTGTCGCGCGGACGGGGCAGGTGGAGTCGTTCGACGGGGTGCGGGTCGAGTTCCAGATGACGCCGGGTACGGAGGCGCCGGCGGAGATGAACTTCCTGTTCCCGGATCTGCGGGCGGTGTGCATGGCGGAGAACGCGACGCACACGATGCACAACATCATCACGCTGCGTGGGGCGCAGGTGCGGGATGCGCGGGAGTGGGCGCGGTATCTGGGTGAGTCGATGGAGTGGTGCGGGGGGCGGGTGGATGTGGCGTTCGCGTCGCATCACTGGCCGACGTGGGGTGGGGTGGAGATTGTTGAACTGTTGTCGGAGCAGCGGGACTTGTACGCGTATCTGCATGATCAGACGTTGCGGTTGATCAATGTGGGGAGGACGGGGCGGGAGATCGCGGAGGAGTTGGAGTTGCCGCCGGGGCTGCGGGGGTGGGCGAATCGTGGGTATTACGGGTCGTTGAGTCACAACGTGAAGGGGATCTATCAGCGGTATATGGGGTGGTTCGATGCGAATCCGGCGCATTTGTGGGAGCACCCGCCGGTGGAGGAGGCGCGGCGGTATGTGAAGGCGTTGGGTGGTGGGGCGGCGACGGTGGCGAAGGCGCGGCGGTTCGCGAGGGAGGGGGATCTGCGGTTCGCGGCGACGCTGTTGAACCATGCGGTGTTCGCGGATCCGGGGAATGGCAGGGCGAAGCGTGAACTGGCCGCTGTTTATACGAAGTTGGGGCACGGGTCGGAGAATGCCGCGTGGCGGAATTTCTATCTGACGGGTGCGCTGGAGTTGACCGAGGGGGTGCAGGTCGGGGAGTCGTCGACGGCGGGGCCGTCGATGTTGTCGGCGTTGAGTGTGGAGCAGCTGATCGATTCGGTGGCGATCCGGGTGGATGGTCCGCGGGCGTGGGATCTGCGGTTGTCGATGGACTGGTGTTTTCCGGCGTCGGGTGTGGTGCACCATCTGACGTTGCGGAACGGTGTGTTGACGCATCGGAGCAGTGGGGAGCCGGATCCGGCGGCGGGGGTGTCGTTGACGATGTCGAAGGCGCAGTTGTTGGCGTTGTTGGCCGGGAAGGGGCTCGGGGACATCGTGGTGCGGGGGGATGTGTCGTTGTTGCAGAAGTTGTTGGGTGTGTTGGGGAAGCCGGACAAGGATTTTGCGATCGTGACCCCGTAGGTCCGTAGGCCCGGAGGTGTCCGGCGGTACGTGGGTGGCGTACCGCCGGGTGGCGCCGGGGGTTATTTGGGGGTGTCGTCCTCGCCGATGTGGTGGACGCGGACGAGGTTGGTGGAGCCGGGGACGCCGGGTGGGGAGCCGGCGGTGATGACGACGGTGTCGCCCTTGGCGCAGCGGCCGATTTTGAGGAGTTCTTCGTCGACTTGGGCGACCATGGCGTCGGTGGAGTCGACGTGGGGGCCGAGGAAGGTTTCGACGCCCCAGGTGAGGTTGAGTTGGGAGCGGGTGGCGGGGTCGGGGGTGAAGGCGAGGAGGGGGATGGGTGAGCGGTAGCGGGAGAGGCGTTTGACGGTGTCGCCGGACTGGGTGAAGGCGACGAGGAATTTGGCGCCGAGGAAGTCGCCCATTTCGGCGGCGGCGCGGGCGACGGCTCCGCCTTGGGTGCGGGGTTTGTTGCGTTCGGTGAGGGGTGGGAGGCCCTTGGCGAGGATGTCTTCTTCGGCGGCTTCGACGATGCGGCTCATGGTGGCGACGGTTTCGACGGGGTATTTGCCGACGCTGGTCTCGCCGGAGAGCATGACGGCGTCGGTGCCGTCGATGACGGCGTTGGCGACGTCGCTGGCTTCGGCGCGGGTGGGGCGGGAGTTGTCGATCATCGAGTCGAGCATCTGGGTGGCGACGATGACCGGTTTGGCGTTGCGCTTGGCGAGTTTGATGGCGCGCTTCTGGACGATCGGGACTTGTTCGAGGGGCATTTCGACGCCGAGGTCGCCGCGGGCGACCATGATGCCGTCGAATGCGGCGACGATGTCTTCGATGTTCTCGACGGCCTGGGGTTTTTCGACCTTGGCGATGACGGGGAGGTGGCGGCCTTCCTCGTTCATGATGCGGTGGACGTCTTCGATGTCGCGGCCGGTGCGGACGAAGGAGAGGGCGATGATGTCGGCGCCGGTGCGCAGGGCCCAGCGGAGGTCTGCTTCGTCTTTTTCGCTGAGTGCGGGGACGCTGACGGCGACGCCGGGGAGGTTGAGGCCTTTGTGGTCGGAGACCATGCCGCCTTCGATGACGGTGGTGTGGACGCGGGGGCCGTCGACGCGGGTGACTTCGAGGGTGACTTTGCCGTCGTCGACGAGGATGCGTTCGCCGGGGGTGACGTCGGCGGCGAGGCCGTCGTAGGTGGTGCCGCAGGTCTGGCGGTCGCCTTCGATGCCGCGTTCGACGGTGATGGTGAAGGCGTCGCCGCGTTCAAGGAGTACGGGTCCTTCACTGAAGCGGCCGAGGCGGATCTTCGGGCCTTGAAGGTCGGCGAGGACGCCGACGCTGCGGCCGGTCTCGTCGGAGGCCTTTCGCACGCGCTGGTAGCGCTCCTCGTGTTCGGCGTAGGTGCCGTGGCTGAGGTTGAAGCGGGCTACGTCCATGCCGGCTTCGACGAGTGCCTTGATCTGGTCGTACGAGTCGGTGGCGGGGCCCAGGGTGCAGACGATTTTTGCTCGGCGCATGTTTCGAGCCTAGGGCTTACCGGTGGGTAGAGATTTGGTGCGACATGACGACTCAACAAGCTTTACCTGAAGGACTGTTGACAAGTCTTGTATCTGTGCGGGTGGCTGCTCTGATGAGCGCGTGGGCGGGGTGGTTCGTCGGCCGGTCATCGGATCGAAATGTGCGGGGGGTGTTGCGGGTCGGTGTTCCTGGTCCAGAATCTACGCGCGTCACCAACTGTCGTTCGTCCGTAGGTCAGGAGCACGTCCATGTCGTTGAACCGCAGATCCTTCCTGGGCAAGTCCGCCGCGACCGGTGCGGGTGTCGCGCTGGCCGGTGGTGCCGTGGCGCCGTCGGCCGAGGCCGCCACGGGCCCTCCGGGCCGCGGGAAGCCGAGGAAGCGGTACGCGTTCACGGTCATGGGCACGACGGACCTGCACGGTCACGTCTTCAACTGGGACTACTACAAGGACGCCGAGTACAAGGACGCGGCGGGCAACGCGCAGGGTCTGTCGCGGATCTCGACGCTGGTGTCGCGGATCCGTGAGGAGGAGGGCCGGGGCAACACGCTGCTGATCGACGCGGGTGACACGATCCAGGGCACGCCCCTGACGTACTACTTCGCGCGCGTGGATCCGATCACGGCGGCGAACGGTCCGGTGCATCCGATGGCGCAGGCGATGAACGCGATCGGGTACGACGCGGCGGCTCTCGGCAATCACGAGTTCAACTACGGCATCGACACGCTGCGCAAGTTCGAGTCGCAGCTGCGTTTCCCGCTGCTGGGGGCGAACGCGGTGGACGCGAAGACGGAGAAGCCGGCGTTCGCGCCGTACGTGATCAGGACGCTGCGCACGCCGCACGGCAAGGACGTGAAGGTGGCGATCCTGGGCCTGACGAACCCGGGCATCGCGATCTGGGACAAGGCGTACGTGCAGGGGAAGCTGAAGTTCCCGGGTCTGGAGGAGCAGGCGGCGAAGTGGGTGCCGAAGCTGCGGTCGATGGGTGCGGACGTGGTGATCGTGTCGGCGCACTCGGGCGCGTCGGGCACGTCGTCGTGGGGTGACCAGCTGCCGTACGTGGAGAACGCGGCGGCGCGGGTGGCGGCGAAGGTGCCGGGGATCGACGCGATCCTGGTGGGGCACGCGCATGTGGAGATCGAGCAGCAGGTGGTGACGAACGAGGAGACGGGCCGGCCGGTCGTCCTCGCGGAGCCGCTGTGCTACGCGGAGCGGCTCGCGCGGTTCGACTTCGAGCTGGAGTGGGTGAAGGGTCGCTGGACGGTGGCGTCGGTGACGTCGAAGCTGCTGAACTCGAACACGGTGCCGGACGATCCGGCGATCACGAAGCTGCTGGCGGCGCAGCACGCGCTGGTGGTGAAGTACGTGAACCAGGTGGTCGGTTCGGCGAAGGTCGAGCTGACGACGGTGGACGCACGGTACAAGGACGCGCCGATCATCGACCTGATCAACAAGGTGCAGGCGGACGTGGTGACGGAGGCGCTGAAGTCGACGGAGTACGCGTCGCTGCCGGTGCTGTCGCAGGCGTCGCCGTTCTCGCGTACGTCGGCGATCCCGGCGGGCGAGGTGACGATCCGGGATCTGTCGAGCTTGTACGTGTACGACAACACGCTGGTCGCGAAGTTGATGACGGGTGCGCAGCTGCGGGCGTACCTGGAGTTCTCGGCGGAGTACTTCGTGCAGACGGCGCCGGACGCGCCGGTGGACGTGGAGAAGCTGACGAACGCGGGGAACCGGCCGGACTACAACTACGACTATGTGTCGGGTCTGTCGTACGACATCGACATCGCGCAGCCGGCCGGTTCGCGGATCAAGAATCTGAAGTTCGGCGGCAAGGATCTGGATGACGCGGCGAAGTTCGTGTTCGCGGTGAACAACTACCGGGCGAACGGTGGCGGTGCGTTCCCGCACGTGGCGAACGCCCAGGAGTTGTGGTCGGAGTCGACGGAGATCCGTACGCGGATCGCGGAGTGGGTGACGGCGAAGGGCGTCCTGGACCCGGCGGACTTCGCGTCGGTGGACTGGCGGCTGACGCGGGCCGGGACGCCGGTGTTCGCCCAGTAGTTCCGGCCGGCGGTTGCGGCCGGGGTCAGCTCCGGTCGAGGTCGTCCTGAAGTTCCACGAGAGCGCGCTCTCCGGGTCCGGTGTGGCCTTGGGGGGCGCGTTCCTCGTTCGGGGTGAGGCCGAAGGTGGTGAAGGCGGTGCGGCGGGGCTGGGGGTAGGGGCCCTTGCCGGTGAGGCTGTTGAGGATGGTGGCGCTGCGCCAGGCGGCGAGTCCGAGGTCGGGGGCGCCGACGCCGTGGGTGTGGCGTTCGGCGTTCTGTACGTAGACGCGGCCGCCGGCGCCTTGGACGGTGTCGTCGAGGACGAGGCGGAACTGGTCGTCGATGCGGGGGCGGCCGGAGGCGTCGCGCTGGATGTGGGGGTCGAGGCCGGACAGGATGCGGCCGAGGGGGCGTTCCTTGTAGCCGGTGGCGAGGACGACGGCGTCGGTGGTGAGGCGGGTGCGGACGCCTTGTTCCTGGTGTTCGAGGTGGAGTTCGATGCGCTGGTCGGCGAGGCGGCCGGCGGTGCGGACGCCGACGCCGGGGGTGAGGGTGACGTCGGGCCAGCCGCCGTGGAGGGTGCGCTGGTAGAGCTCTTCGTGGATGGCGGCGATGGTGTCGGCGTCGATGCCCTTGTGGAGCTGCCACTGGGCGGGGACGAGTCCGTCGCGTACGGGTTCGGGGAGGGCGTGGAAGTAGCGGGTGTAGTCGGGGGTGAAGTGTTCGAGGCCGAGTTTGCTGTATTCCATGGGGGCGAAGGCCTGGGTGCGGGCGAGCCAGTGGAGGTTCTCGCGGCCGGTGGGGCGGCGGCGCAGGAGGTCGAGGAAGATCTCGGCGCCGGACTGGCCGCTGCCGATGACGGTGACGTGGTCGGCGGCGAGGAGGCGTTCGCGGTGGTTCAGGTAGTCGGCGGAGTGGATCACGGGGACGGTGGGGGCGTCGGCGAGGGGTTTGAGGGGGGCGGGGACGAAGGGTTCGGTGCCGATGCCGAGGGCGATGTTGCGGGTGTGGGTGCGGCCGAGGGCTTCGGCTTCGCCGTGGGTGTCGAGTTGGGTGTAGTCGACTTCGAACAGGGCGCGTTCGGCGTTCCAGCGGACGGCGTCGACCTGGTGGCCGTAGTGGAGTCCGGGGAGGTTCTCGCTGACCCAGCGGCAGTAGGCGTCGTACTCGGCGCGCTGGATGTGGAAGCGCTCGGCGAAGTAGAAGGGGAAGAGGCGTTCGCGGGTCTTGAGGTAGTTGAGGAAGGACCAGGGGCTGGCGGGGTCGGCGAGGGTGACGAGGTCGGCGAGGAAGGGGACCTGGAGGGTGGCGCCGTCGATGAGCAGGCCGGGGTGCCAGTGGAAGGCGGGGCGCTGTTCGTAGAAGACGGTGTCGAGTTCGGTGAGGGGGTGGGCGAGGGCGGCGAGGGAGAGGTTGAAGGGGCCGATGCCGATGCCGACGAGGTCGCGGGGTGCGTCGGTGGGGGTGTGCGGGGGCTGCGGTGCGGGCGCGGCAGTCATCGGGGGGTGTGTCCTTCCACCAGTTTCAGGAGCGCGGCGAGGTCGCCGGGGTCGGTGTGCGGGTTGAGGAGGGTGGCCTTGAGCCAGAGGCGGCCGTCCACGCGGGCGCGGCCGAGGACGGCGCGGCCTTCGGTGAGCAGGCGGCGGCGGATCTCGGCGATGTCGTCGTCGTTCGCGCCGGTGGGGCGGAACAGGACGGTGGTGAGGGTGGGGGTGTCGTAGAGGTCGAGGCCGGGGTGGAGGTCGACGAGGCGGGCCAGGTGGTGGGCGAGGGCGACGACCTGGTCGACGAGGGCGGCGATGCCGGTGCGGCCGAGGGCCTTGAGTGTGACGGCGATCTTGAGGATGTCGGGGCGGCGGGTGGTGCGCAGGGAGCGGCCGAGGAGGTCGGGGAGTCCGGCTTCGGTGTCGTCGTCGGCGTTGAGGTAGTCGGCCTGGTGGGTGAGGGGGGCCAGGTCGGTGGGCCGGCGTACGGCGAGGAGTCCGGCGGCCACGGGTTGCCAGCCGAGTTTGTGCAGGTCGAGGGTGACGGTGTGGGCGCGGTCGAGTCCGGTCAGCGCGGCGCGGTGGTGGGGGCTGAACAGGAGGCCGGCGCCGTAGGCGGCGTCGATGTGGAGGCGGGCGCCGTGGGCGGCGCAGCGGTCGGCGATCTCGGGGAGCGGGTCGATGAGGCCGGCGTCGGTGGTGCCCGCGGTGGCGGCGACGAGCCGGGGGCCGGGGAGGTCGGTGAGGGCCTCGTCGAGGGTGGCGGGGTCGAGGGTGCCGTTGGGGGTGGGCAGCACGATCGGTTCGGGCAGGCCGAGGAGCCAGGCGGCGCGGGTGAGGCTGTGGTGGGCGTTGGCGCCGGTGATGAGCTGGACGGGGCGGGTGGTGCGGTGGGTCTCGCGGGCGAGGAGGACGGCGAGCTGGTTGGCTTCGGTGCCGCCGGTGGTGACGAGGGCGTCCGGGGCGGTGCCGGCGTCGGTGTCGGTCTCCGGGTAGACCTCGCGGGCGAGGGTGCCGGTGATCAGGGTTTCGAGGACGGAGGCGGCGGGGGCCTGGTCCCAGGAGTCCATGGAGGGGTTGAGGGCGCTCACGGCGAGGTCTGCGGCGGTGGCGACGGCTAGGGGCGGGCAGTGGAGGTGGGCCGCGCACAGCGGGTCGGCGGGGTCGGCGGCGCCTTGGGTGAGGGCGGTGACGAGGGTGCGCAGGGCTGCTTCGGCGCCGGTGCCGTGGTCGGGGAGCGGGTCGCCGGCCGCCGCTTCGACGCGGGCGGCGACCGCTTCGGGGCCGCCGGCCGGGAGGGGGCCGCCTCGGTCGGCGCCGCCGGCGCGCAGGGCGTCCAGGACGGTGTCGAGCAGGGGCCGCAGGGCGTCGGGGCCGTCTGTGCCTCCGGCCAGGGGCGGCAAGGTGCGCATGCGGGACCCTTCGGGGACTGGGCGGTGATCTGGGTGCGGCCAGTCTTCGACGGGGCGGAGTCTTGGTCCGGGTGATCACGTGAAGTGGACCCGAAAGGGGGATGGGGGGCGGGATTTGGGGTGCGGGTGGTGTATTGGGCGGGGGTGCGCCGTAGCTCCACTGGTTCGTCGCCGGGTGACAGGGTGCGTCGTGGCTGGTCGCGCAGTTCCCCGCGCCCCTGGAGATGCGCACTTCGTGCGCTGTCTCCAGGGGCGATCGGGTCAGGCCTGGGCGCGGACTCGGAGGGCCCTGGACAGGTCGTCCAGTTGGTCGACGAGACGCCGGCGCAGGGCCGGGGTCGGGTTGCCCTCGGAGAGGCAGAACTCGCCCAGCCGGAGGGTCTCCGGGGAGATGGCTGTCGCGGGGAAGGCGTAGCGCCCGGCCGCCGCCGCGAGAGCCGCCCCCCGGCGCTCCGCGAGGGCGGTGACGTCGGTGAAGTAGCGGGCGACGTAGCCGCGCAGCAGGTCGTTCTGTTCGGGTTGCCAGAAGCCCTGGGCGGTGGCGGTGAACAGGTAGTTGGAGAGTTCGCGTGCGGGGTCGTCGGTGAACAGGGCGTGCCAGGCGGCGGCCTTGGCCTGCGGGTCGGGCAGCGCGGCGTGGCAGCGGGCGGCGCCTTCCTGGCCGGTGGCGCTGGGGTCGTGGGCGAGTTCGGCCTCGATGACGGCGTCGTCGACGGCGCCGAGGACGCTCATGCGGCCGAGGATGCGCCAGCGCAGTTCGGGGTCGAGTTCGGGTCCGCCGGGGACGCTGCCGCTGTCGTACCAGCCGCGGATGACGTCGGCGTGCTGGGCGGCGTCGATGAGGTGGCGGACGGCGGTGAGGCGCAGGCCGGGGCGTTCTCCGTCCTCGGTGCGGCGGACGATGTCCTCGCACAGGGAGGTGAGGAGGGAGAGGGCCTCGGGGCGCTGTTCGGGGGTGCTGTAGTGGTCGGCGACCTGGTGGTGGGCGAAGGAGAGGACGCCCTGGACGAGGGCGAGGTCGGTCTCCTCGGGGAGGTGGGCCTGGGCGGCCAGCAGGTAGGAGACCGGCTGGAGTTCGCCGTCGCGGACCATGTCGCTGAGCGCGTTCCACAGGACGGCGCGGGTGAGGGGGTCGGGGATGCCGGACAGGCCGCGCAGGGCGGCTTCCTCGGAGTGGGGGTCGAGGCGGATCTTGGCGTAGGTGAGGTCCTGGTCGTTGGGGACGATCAGGGTGGGGCGCGGGCCGCGGAAGGTGACGGGTTCGCCGGGGACGTCGACGTCGACGCGTTCGCGCAGGACGAAGGCGCGGCCGTCGGCGGGGTCGCGGTCGTAGAGGCCGACGGCGATGCGGTGGGGGCGGCTGCCGGTGCGGTCGACGGTGAGGGTCCAGCTGTCCTCGGTCGCGGTGACGCGCGGGGTGAGGGTGTCGACTCCGGTGGTGCGCAGCCAGGCGTCGGCCCAGGCGTGGACGTCGCGGTCGGTGTGGTGGGCGAGGGAGTCGATGAAGTCGGCGAGGGTGGCGTTGGCGAACTTGTGGCGTTCGAAGTGGGTGTTGATGCCGGCGAGGAAGTCCTTCTCGCCGAGCCAGTTGACGAGCTGGCGCAGGGCGGAGGCGCCCTTGGCGTAGGAGATGCCGTCGAAGTTGAGGAGGGCGGAGGCGGTGTCCTCGACGGCTTCGGGGGCGACGGGGTGGGTGGAGGGGCGCTGGTCGGCCTCGTAGCCCCAGTTCTTGCGGGAGATGCCGAAGTCGACCCAGGTGTTGGCGAAGCGGGTGGCTTCGGTGAGGGTCTGGTAGCCCATGTACTCGGCGAAGGACTCGTTGAGCCAGATGTCGTCCCACCACTTGAGGGTGACGAGGTCGCCGAACCACATGTGGGCCATCTCGTGGGCGATGACCATGGCGCGGGTCTGGCGTTCGGTGTCGGTGACGGCGGAGCGGTAGACGAACTCGTCGCGGAAGGTGACGAGTCCGGGGTTCTCCATGGCGCCGGCGTTGAACTCGGGGACGAAGGCCTGGTCGTAGGAGTCGAAGGGGTAGGGCTCGGCGAACTTCTCGTGGTAGCGGTCGAAGCACGCGCGGGTGATGTCGAGGAGTTCGTCGGCGTCGGCGTCCAGGTGGGGCGCGAGGGAGCGGCGGCAGTGGAGGCCGAAGGGCAGGCCGCGGTGTTCGGTGCGGACGGAGTGCCAGGGGCCTGCGGCGACGGCGACGAGGTAGGTCGACAGGAGGGGGGTGGTGGCGGCCTGCCACTTTCCCCCGCCGAGGTGTTCGGTGACGCTGTTGGCGAGGACGGTCCAGCCTTCGGGGGCGGTGACGGTGAGGTCGAAGACGGACTTGAGGTCGGGCTGGTCGAAGGCGGCGAAGACGCGCTGGACGTCCTCCATGAACAGCTGGGTGTAGACGTAGGTCTCGCCGTCGGTGGGGTCGGTGAAGCGGTGCATGCCCTCGCCGGTGTGCGAGTAGCGCATGGCGGCGTCGACGCGGAGCTCGTGCTCGCCGGCGGTGAGGCCGGTGAGGGGCAGGCGGTTGCCGTCGAGGGCGGCGGGGTCCAGGGCCTGGCCGTCGAGGGTGACGGTGCGCAGTTCGGCGGGTTTGAGCTCGACGAAGGTGTCTCCCGCGGTGCGTGTGGTGAAGCGGATCGCGGTGCGGGAGTCGAAGGTGTCGGGGCCGCGGGTGAGGTCGAGGTCCACGGTGTACCGCTGGACCTCGATGAGCCGGGCGCGGGTCTGCGCTTCGTCGCGCGTCAGTACGGGCATGGGGTCATGTTGCCGTACGCCTCCGGCGCGGGGACAGGTTGTGTCCTGTCAGGGGCGGCGCCTTGGTCGCGGGCCTGGGTCGCCCCGTAAGGGACGCGGGGAACTGCGCGACCGGCCGCGACGGCGCTGCAGCCGCCGATGATCAGCGGCCCCGACGGCGCTGAGGCCACGGGGCTCTGCCCCGGACCCCGCTCCTCAATCGCCGGAGGGGCTTGATTTGCCGGGCCCGCTCGATTCGACCGCACCCGAGGGGACCGCTTCCGCCGCGATCTGTTCGTGGTGGCGGATGACCTCGCTGATGATGAAGTTGAGGAACTTCTCGGCGAACGCGGGGTCGAGTTTGGCGTTCTCGGCGAGCTGGCGCAGGCGCTCGATCTGGCGGGCCTCGCGGGCCGGGTCGGCGGGCGGCAGGGCGTGCTGGGCCTTGAGGTGGCCGACCTGCTGGGTGGCCTTGAAGCGTTCGGCGAGCATGTGGACGACGGCGGCGTCGATGTTGTCGATGCTGTCGCGCAGGCGGCCGAGCTCGGCGCGGACGGCGGGGTCGACTTCCGTCTGGGGTGCGGGGTCGCTGGTGGTCATGGGAGGTCAGCCTACGTGGAGCATGGGCGGGTGGTCGGGGTCGGGGATCTTGTCGGACCAGCCGCCGGGGACGGCGCGGCCCTGTTGTTCGCGGAAGCGGACGGGTGCGGTGCCGACGCGGCGGGTGAAGAGGCGGGAGAAGTAGGCGGGGTCGTCGTAGCCGACGCGGCGGGCGACGGCGGCGACGGGGAGTTCGGTGGCGGCGAGGAGTTCCTTGGCGCGGCCGAGGCGGATGCCGAGGAGGTAGTCCTTGGGGCTGCAGCCGGCGCCCCGGCGGACGGCGGTGCGCAGTTCGGCGGGGGTCATGCCGTGGCGGGCGGCGTGTTCGGCGACCGAGAGGGGCTGGAAGGCGTCGCGGGCGAGGGCCTGGAGGACGGGGTCGCCGTCGGGGGCCATGTCGGCGCGGGCGCGGCGCAGGGCGACGAGGAGTTCGTGGACGGCGGCGCCGGTCTCGACCTCGAGGAGGGGGTTGCCGCGGCGGGCGGCGCGGGCGATGCGGCCGACGGCGGCGCGGGCGCCGGCGGCGTCGGCGAGGGGGACGACGGGGCGGTCGGGTTCTATGTAGCCGAGTTCGGTGTAGGTGGCGGCTGCGGGTCCGGTGAAGTCGACGAAGCACTCGTCCCAGCCGTGGTCGGGGTCGGCGCCGTAGTGGTGCGGGACTCCGGGGGTGAGCCAGATGAGGGCGGGGGCGGTGATGGTGGTGCGGCGGCCGTCGGCGTTCTGGAACCAGCCGGTGCCGGCGGTGATGACGACGGCGACGTGGTGGTCGAGGGTGCGGGGTCCGACGGTGGGCAGGAGGCCGTGCTGGAGTCCGACGCCGAGGCAGACGAGGCCGAGGCGGTGGTGGGCCGGGCTGGGCGTGAAGTAGCGCATCCAGGTGTGGTATGTGGACATCTGTCCCCTCCTGTGGTGTTTCGCGCGCCTGGGTCGTGACCGCGTAGCCCCGTCCAACACCAGCCGATCTTTGTCCATGGACCCCGTCGCCCGCCAGAGGTGATGGTGGCCGCCTGTACGTGAGCGAGAGGGACCTGATGACCGAGTTCAGGGTGGGCGAGGACGACTTCGAGGTGGACGGCCGGCCGGTGCGGCTGCTGTCGGGGGCTCTGCACTACTTCCGGGTGCACGAGGAGCAGTGGGGGCACCGGCTGCGGATGCTGAAGGCGATGGGCCTGAACTGTGTGGAGACCTACGTCCCGTGGAACCTGCACGCGCCGCGTCCGGGTGAGGTGCGGGACGTGGCGGCGGTGGGCCGTTTCCTGGACGCCGCTCAGGAGGCGGGCCTGTGGGTGATCGCGCGGCCGGGGCCCTACATCTGCGCGGAGTGGGAGAACGGGGGGCTGCCGCACTGGGTGACGGGCCGGGTGGGGGCGCGGCTGCGGTCTCGGGACGCGGAGTTCCTGTCCTTGGTGGAGGACTGGTTCCGGGTGCTGATGCCGCAGATCACGCAGCGGCAGGTCGACCGGGGCGGCCCGGTGATCATGGTGCAGGTGGAGAACGAGTACGGCAGTTTCGGCTCGGACCACGTGTATCTGCGAGCGCTGGCGGATCTGCTGCTCGGACTCGGGGTGACGGTGCCGCTGTTCACGTCGGACGGTCCCGAGGACCACATGCTGACGGGCGGGTCGGTGCCGGGGATCCTGGCGACGGCGAACTTCGGCTCGCAGGCGCGCGAGGGTTTCGCGACGCTGCGCAGGCACCGTCCGTCGGGTCCGTTGATGTGCATGGAGTTCTGGTGCGGCTGGTTCGACCACTGGGGCGCGGAGCATGTCGTACGGGATCCGCGGGACGCGGCGGACGCGCTGCGGGAGATCCTGGAGTGCGGGGCGTCGGTGAACCTGTACATGGCGCACGGCGGGACGAGTTTCGGTGGCTGGGCGGGGGCGAACCGCGGGGGCGGGGCGCTGCACGACGGGGTGCTGGAGCCGGATGTGACGTCGTACGACTATGACGCGCCGATCGACGAGTTCGGGCGGCCGACGGAGAAGTTCTGGCTGTTCCGGGAGGTTCTCGGCAAGTACGCGGAGGGGCCGCTGCCGGAGGTTCCGGAGCGGCCGGCCGCGCTCGCGGCGCCGGTGACGGCGGAGCTGACGGCGTTCACGGCGCTGGACGGGGTGCTGGAGGCGCTGGGCGGGCCGGAGTCGGAGTGGGCGACGCCGCCGTCGTTCGAGGAGCTGGACGTGGACCGGGGGCTGGTGCGGTACGCGGTGACGGTGCCGGGTCCGCGCGGCGCTCTGCCGTTGCGGGCGAACGGGCTGCGGGACGTCGCGGTCGTGGAGGTGGACGGGGAGCGGGTCGGGGTCCTCACGGAGGCGGAGCCGGAGCTGTCGGTCCCGGTGGCGGGGCACGCGCGCGTGGAGCTGTGGGTGGAGTCCCTGGGGCGGGTCAACTACGGGCCGCGCACGGGTGAGCTCAAGGGGCTGACGGGCGGGCTGCTGCACGAGCGGCAGTATCTGCACGGGGTGAGGGCGCGGGCGCTGCGCCTGGACGCGTTCACGGCGGAGGCGGTGGCCGGGCTGCCGTCCGCGGAGCCGGAGGAGGGGCGGCGCGGGCTGTTCCGGGGCGGGTTCGAGGTGGCGGGTCCGGGGGACGCGGCGCTGGAACTGCCGGGCTGGGCGCGCGGGTTCGTGTGGGTCAATGGGTTCTGCCTGGGCCGGTACTGGCCGGCGGCCGGTCCGCAGGAGGCGCTGTACGTGCCGGGTCCGGTGCTGCGGGCGGGCGCGAACGAGGTGTGGGTGCTGGAGACGGACCGCTCGGGTCCGCCGCGGGTGCGTCTGTCCTGACGCTCCGAGGCGTGTGGAAGGGCCGGTCCCGGATCGCGGGGCCGGCCCTTCGTCCTGTGTCCGGTGGGTCAGTCGAGCTCGGTCACGGTGAACCGGTCGATGACGACCGCGCCGCCGTCGGAGGCGTTCGAGGTCAGGCCCACCCACGCGTCGCCCTGGTCGGGCGCCGTGAACTCGTAGGCGAACTCGGCGGTGCCCTCGGTGGTTCTGGCGAGGGCGTCGGAGCGCAGGGTCCGGGCGGCCGGTTCGTCGACCGCGGTGGTCCAGGTGGCGGTGGTCTCGCTCTGGTAGAGGAACGCCACCTTGTAGCGCTTGCCGGGGGTGAAGGGGACGGTCGCCGGGATGGTGCGGTAGACGAGGCCGGTGCCGGTCAGGCGGGCCTTGAGGGACCAGTTCCCGGTGAGCACGTCGTCGGTCTTCGTGCCGTTCCAGCCGGCCTGGGTGTAGGGCGCGTGCTTCTCGGCGAGGTGGGCGCGGCTGGTGTAGGCGATGAACGGGAAGATGCCGTCGGGTACGTCCTCGAAGTCCTGGTGGACGAGGGTGCCGGGCTGTGTGGCCGGGACGGCGGCGCGGGCGACGCGCACGTTGTCGAACGCCACGCGCGCGGGGCCGTCGGCGACCTTCAGGGCGAGGGTGACGTCGCCGCCCTGTTCGGGGACGGTGAAGTGGACGAACATGCGCTGGAAGCGGGTGTTCAGCTTCAGGTCGCAGGACTGCTTGTTGACGGCCGTGGACGACTCCATGACCACCTCGCGGGAGCCTTCGGAGGTGGTGATCTCCAGGGTGGCGGTGCGCCGCTCCCCCGCCGTGTCGCCGACGAGCGCCTGGACGGAGGCGACGTAGGACTGTCCGGGGCGCAGTCCGCGCAGTGTCTGGGCGAGGGACGCGGCGGCGCCGTCGGTGCCCGCCCAGGCCTCGTACTGGCCGGTGGCGCTGCGTTCGACCGCGCAGGCGCCGGTGACGGTCCAGCCGTGCAGGGAGCCGGAGTTGAAGCCGGGGTCGCGCACCGGGGTGCCCTCGCCCCACGCCGGGTCGCGGTCCAGGTCGGCGCGGTCCTTGTAGAGGACGTAGGGCTGGTCGGGGTCGGCCTTCAGGGTGACGCTGCCGTCGCCGGAGACGGGCACGTGGGCGACGAAGACGCGGCCCTGGTCGGTGAGGCGGTACAGGGCGACACGGGTGCGGGAGGCGGCCCACGCGCGCGGGAGGCGCCAGGTCGTGCTGCCGCCCTCGGGGTTGTAGTGGTAGAGCTTCGCGGGGTCGAGGGCGCGGCGCGGGTCCCAGGGCAGCAGGTAGGTGTCGCCGGTCAGGACGGTGCGGCCGTCGGTGGTGACGGTGCGGGTGCCGTCGGCGGTGGCGGTGACCTTGGTGTCTCCGGCGCCGAAGAAGGTGATCTCGTCGTCGGCCCAGGTCTTGATCGCTCTGGCCTGGAGGTACTTGACGGGCAGGGTGTGGGACCAGATGAGGCGGTAGAAGGCGGTCCAGTCGGTCTTGTTCTGCCAGGCCTCGAAGTCGCCGAGGCGGGCGGTGCCGAGGAGGGGGAACTTGTCGGCGAAGACGTCCTTCTGGTGGTGGCGCATGAAGCGGATCAGCCGGGAGTTGACGCCGCGCGAGGAGTCGGCCCCGTAGGTGACGTCGTTGGCCCAGTGCGCCCACAGGGCGGAGCGTTCGAGGCCGTGGCCCCATTCGGTGGTGACCTGCCAGCCCTGGTCGCGCAGGATGCGCTGGAAGCGGTCGCCGATCCAGCCGGAGTCGCGGAACACGTCGACGTAGAGGGTGTTGAGCCCGTCGTCGACCTCGTCGCGCAACTGCTTCAGGCGCTTCTCGGTGCCGCCGCTGACCAGGTCCCAGCGGTTGTTGATCCGGTAGCTCTGGTCCATCCAGGCCCACTGCTTGTTCGTCTTGTCGACGAGCTGCTCGGAGAAGGCGCGGGCCTCGGGGTAGGACTCGGTGAAGTTGATGTGGACGGCGAAGTCGCTGTCCCACTTCTTGCCGGTGCGCACCAGGGTGTTGAGGTCGTCGAGGCCGCCGGCGCGCTCGTTGTAGTGGCCGCCGTAGTCGGGGTGGGCGGCGTCGTGGCCCTCGGACTGGTAGCCCTTGAGGAGGGTGAACTGGCGCAGGCCGTCGGTGGCGAGGTGGATGCGCTTGACGTGGTCGAGGGTGACGAGGAACGGATTGCCCGCGACGGAGCCGATGTTGTACGTGATGTGGGCGACGACGCGCTGGTACTGGCGGTCGGCGCCGAGCGGGGTGTGGGCGATGTCGCGGAAGGCGATCGCGGCGTCCTGCCAGTCGACGACGCCGTCGCCGTTGCGGTCCCCGGTGACGATCACCTTGGCCCAGGGCAGGGGTTCGGTGTCGTCGTCGGCGGCCGTGTCGGCGCGGTAGGTCCACTGGCCGTTGCTGATGCCGGCCTTGACGTAGCCGTCGCGCTGGACGACCTGCCGCCAGAAGCGCCCGTTCTCCCAGTTCGCGCCGGGTGTCCTGGACGGGTAGTCGTAGCTGGCGTTGTTCTCGACGGCGGCGCCGAGTTCGCTCGTGTGGGCGACGGCGTACGCGATGCCGGCGGCGGTCTCGTCGGGCCGGCTGTCAGTGGTGACCCGTACGGTGGAATCGCCGCTCTTGGCCTTGTCGATCTCGACGCGGGCCGTGGCGAGGGTGGCGCTGTCCTGCGTCGAGCGCACGCTGACCAGCTGCAGTCCGGGGATCTGCAGGGTGCGCACGCGCAGGGCGTCCGTGTCGTGGATCGCGGTGACGCGGAAGGTGACGGTCCAGTCCTCGACGGCGATCTCGGCGTCGATGCGGGGGCCTTCGTCGAGGGTGAGGGTGTAGGCGATCCGGTCGGACTCGGTGCGGCTGGTGACGCGGGGGGTGTACGGGGTGTTGTTGACGAGGAGCTGGGTGACCGCGTCCTCTTGGGCGTACAGGGTGCGGTCGGTGGCGCGGGCCGTGTACGAGGCGATCCGGGGGAAGGCGGTGCCGACGCGGACGGTGAGCGACGCGGAGCGGATGACGGCCTCGGTGTCGGTGGCCGCGGCGGCCGCCGTCGCCTCCAGAGTGGCCGCGCGGGCCACGCCTCCCAGCCCGAGCGCGAGCCCCGCTCCTCCCACGGCCCCGGCGGCGACGACCGCCCTGCGACTGGGTCCCTGCTTCTGCGGCGACTGGCCGGTGGGCGGCACGGGTGGCCTCCTTCTGCGCGACGTTCCGATGTGCCGCTCACGATGCGCCGCGGGGGCGCTCGGGGCCCATGGACAAAGAAGCGGAAGGACTTGGACTAATGGGGCCCTGGTGCTTCCGGGGGTCGGGGGGTGGTCCGGGGGGGGGCCGGGCGGCGGGCCTGTGGGGCCGACGGTCTGTGGGGGCGGTTCGGCAGTGGTGGGTGCGGGGTGCTCGGCGGGGCCGTCCGGGGGGGCCGGTGAGAGCCGGTGGGTTCGCTGTGGTGGGCGGTGTGACGGCCGGCGGGGCTGTGCGGCGGCCGGGCGGCACGGGGTGGCCGGTGGAGGGGGATGTGACGGTCGGCGGGGGTGGTGCGCTGGAGGAGTACGGCCCTGTGCCCGGTCCGTCCCCGTCCCCCCGTGGGCGGCGGGGTGCGGGTGTCCGCCGCCTCCGCGTCCCCCTCCCCCAGCGGGACGCGGGGGCGGACCCGCGTGCTGTTCCGGGGCGGCGGGGCCGCCGTACGCTGGAGTGGCCGGGTCCGGGGGCCGTCCCCGGGGGGACACGGCCCGGCGGCCCCAGGGGGTGCGCGCGTGGCGAACGGCGGGCCGGTGGTGCACGGCTATCCGCATCTGGAGACGGTGCGTTCGGCGATCACCGCGTTGTACCGGCGGCTGTCGTACGACACGGTGCACACGTTCGCGACGAGTGTCGCGCCCTCCGACGTGGCGTTCTGCGACACGGACGATCTGTATCTGGGGGCGCAGCGGGTGGCGCGGGAGCTGGTGCGGCACTACCGGCTGCCGGACGCGCGGATGATCGTGAGCTTCCGGGAGATGCAGCACGCGGCGAGTGTCGAACTGGCGGCGGGGCCCGAGTACTTCATCGAGCTGAACGACCGGTTCCGGACGCATCGGCGGGACATCGGGGCGGCGCTGGCCCACGAGATCATGCACGTGTATCTGCACCGGCTCGACCTGTCGTTCCCGGGGACGCGGGACAACGAGATCCTGACGGACACCGCGACGACGTACCTGGGTGCGGGCTGGCTGCTGCTGGACGCGTTCCGGGAGGACGGGGCGTCTTCGCAGAAGCTGGGCTATCTGACGCCGGAGGAGTTCGGGTACGTGCTGGCGAAGCGGTCGCTGGCGTTCGGCGAGGCGCCGGAGACGTGGTTCACGAGCCCGCAGGCGTACACGGCGTACACGGAGGGGCTGGCGCGGGCCCGGCTCGACGCGCGGCAGCCTCCGCTGACGGCGGCCGGGTGGGCGGGGCGGCGGCGCTACGCGAAGGATCGCCGCGAGGCCCAGTCCCGGGGGCCGGGGCCCGCGCCGGGCTCCGCGTCGGCCCCTTACGCCTTCTCGCCGTCCGGTGCCCAGGAGCGTCCCGGCCTACGGGTCGCGTTCCCCTGCCCGACCTGTCATCAGCGGATCCGGGTGCCCGTACGGGGGCGGGTGCGGGCGCGCTGTGCGTTGTGCCGCACGGTGCTGGAGTGCGACACGTAGGGGGCGGTGCCGGTTCGTCGCGGGGCGCGAGTGGGTGGGGGCTGGTCGCGCAGTTCCCCGCGCCCCTGAAATGCAGGCGCTGCGCGCCGCATTTCCCCGATGGGGCACCGCCCCTGGAGAGGGCGCACGCTGTGGGCAG
>NZ_JBHYTK010000072.1:0-17624 GCF_042749255.1 Streptomyces sp. NPDC059524
CCCCTAATGAGGCTGCGCCTCATCGGGGGCGCGGGGCTGTGTCGATGTGCGGCTCCGCCGCGTGGGCGCGAGAAGCCCCACCGGGCCGCGGCCGCGACTACACCTTCATCGGCAGGACGGGGGCGGTACCCGTCGCCACAGCGCGCGGCAGCGCATACGGCAGGGCCCCGTACCAGACCCACGCCACCGCGTAACCGAAGGCGAGGCACGCCATGCCGCCCACCGCGTCCAGCCAGAAGTGATTCGCCGTGGCCACGATGACGACCAGCGTGACCGCCGGGTACAGAAGACCCAGCACACGGACCCACGGCACCGACGCCAGCGCGAAGATGGTGAGCCCGCACCACAGCGACCAGCCGATATGCATGGACGGCATGGCCGCGTACTGGTTCGACATGTTCTTGAGGTTGCCGGAGGCCATGGAGCCCCAGGTCTCGTGCACGGCGACCGTGTCGATGAAGTGCCCGCCGGTCATCAGGCGCGGCGGCGCCAGCGGATAGAAGTAGTAGCCGACCAGCGCGACCGCGGTGGTCGCGAAGAGGACGAGCCGTGTCGCCGCGTACCGGCCCGGATGGCGACGGAACAGCCACACGAGGACACCGAGCGTGATGACGAAGTGGAGCGTCGCGTAGTAGTAGTTCATGCCGACGACGAGCCAAGTGACGGCGTTCACGGCATGGTTGACGCTCTGCTCGACGGCGATGCCGAGATGGTGCTCGGCCTGCCAGATCCAGTCCGCGTTCCGCAGGGCCTGGGACCGCTGCTCCGGTACCGCGTTGCGCACCAGGGAGTACGTCCAGTAACTCACCGCGATCAGAAGGATCTCGAACCACAGACGCGGGCGGCGCGGGGCGCGCAGACGACGCAGTCGGCCAGGCTCCCGCTCCCCGGCGCGATCGTCCGCGATGGGTGAGTTGGTGGGCCCTTGTCGGCCTTCCACAGTCGTCACGGTCTTTTCACCCATAGACGCAGAGTCTGCCAGATTCCACCCCCCTGTCCGATCATCCCTCGGGCGGGTCCTGAACGCACCCCCTACACCTCAGGAACGAGCCGGACCCCCAAGGGCCGAGGCAGTGGAGCCCCTGACGACCAGCTCGGGCATGAAGACGAACTCGCTGTGCGGCGCCGGCGTCCCGGCGACTTCCTCGAGCAGCGTGTTGACGGCGGCCTGACCCATCGCGTGCACGGGCTTGCGGATCGTGGTCAGCGGCGGGTCCGTGAACGCGATGAGAGGGGAGTCGTCGAAGCCGACCACCGACACGTCCCGCGGCACGTCGAGGCCGCGCTGCCGCACCGCTCGCACGGCACCCAGTGCCATCATGTCGCTGGCGCAGACGAGCGCCGTGCAGCCCCGGTCGAGCAGCGCCGAGGCCGCCGCCTGACCGCCCTCGAGCGTGTACAGGGAGTGCTCGACGAAGTCCCGCTCCACGTCCTCGGGGGACAGCCCGAGCCGCTCGCGCATCGCCCGTACGAAGCCCTCGGTCTTGCGCTGCACCGGCACGAACCGCTTCGGGCCGAGCGCCAGTCCGATCCGGGTGTGGCCGAGCGAGACCAGGTGCGTCACGGCGAGCGCCGCCGCGGCCCGGTCGTCGGGGGAGATGAACGGGGCCGCGACCGACGCGGAGAAGCCGTCCACGAGCACGAACGGGACGCCCTGGCCGCGCAGTCGCTCGTAGCGCCGGGTGTCCGCCGTCGTGTCGGCGTGCAGGCCGGACACGTAGATGATGCCGCTCACCCCGCGGTCCACGAGCATCTCGGTCAGCTCGTCCTCGGTCGAGCCGCCCGGTGTCTGCGTCGCCAGTACGGGGGTGAACCCCTGCCGGGTCAGGGCCTGCACCACGACCTGGGCGAGCGCCGGGAAGATGGGGTTCTCCAGCTCCGGGGTGATCAGGCCGATCAGGCCCGCGCTGCGCTGTTTCAGCCGCACGGGGCGTTCGTAGCCGAGGACGTCGAGGGCGGCGAGGACGGATTGCCGGGTGGCCGCGGCGACGCCGGGTTTGCCGTTGAGCACGCGGCTGACCGTCGCTTCGCTGACCCCCGCCTGTGCCGCTATGTCGGCCAATCGCGCTGTCACGGGCCGACTTTATCGCCCGGTGTGCGGTTCGTCTGTGGGCCGGTCACGCCCCATGGAGCCGCCTGATGCCACGGTCGCGACCTCCCGCCCGGTGGGGGCTGGTCGCGCAGTTCCCCGCGCCCCTGAAACGCAGACCCTTCGGGTCGCATTTCCCTGATGAGGCGCAGCCTCATCAGGGGCGCGGGGTCGATCAGCGGCTCCGCCGCGGGGCGCGAGAAGCCCCACCGGGCGGCGGCCGCGAACGTGTCCCTGCCGTCCACCCCGTGGGCGCGATTTGTGCGGCCCCGCGGCACCGACAAGGCTGTGCGAGGACCTGCCCAGAAACACACGCACCCGGAGCCGAGAACATGCCGCTGATCACCGTCGACCACTCCGCCGGCCTCGACGAACGGCTGGACCACGACGGGCTCGCCGTCGCCGTCCACCAGGCCTGCGTCGACAAGGTCGCCGCCCGGATCCCGGCCTGCAAGACGACGTTCCGCAGCGCCGGGGAGAACGTGGTCGGCGACGGCGCCGAGCCGGTCCAGGTGCTGCACGTCGAGATCGCGCTGCTCGCGGGCCGCACCGAAGAGGCCAAGGCGGCGCTCGCCGAGACCGTGCTCGGGCTGCTGCCCGCGCACATCCAGGACCCGGCGGGGGTCCACCTGTCGGTCGAGGTGCGGGACCTCGACCCGGCGTACCGCTCCGCGATCGCCTGAGCGGCTACACGGGGGCCAGCAGCGCGAGCCGTTCGACCAGGTCCGTGAAAGGCCCGTCGGCCGGCTCGGCGGCGAGGATGCGGCGCAGCAGCGCCGCCATCTCCTCGTCGTAGGCGGCGCTCACGGCGGCCAGCGCCGCGAAGTCGTGCACCAGTTGCCGCTCGAGCTCCTCGCGGGGGATGCGGCGACCGTCCAGCCAGATCAGCGCCGTCGACTCGGCGAGCGAGACCCACGAGCGGACCACGAGGTCCAGGCGCGGGCTCGGCCGGGGCACCTGCAGATGCGCCAGGATCTGGACGTACGCGGCCTGCCGGACGGAGTCGATCAGCGCGTTCGTCGTCGAGGAGCCGACGGCCGGGCCGCCGCGCATCAGCGCCGAGAAACCGGGCCCGTGCTCGTCCACGAAGTCGAAGAAACGGCTCATCACACGCAGCAGCCGCGCCCCGAGCGGCCCGTCCTGCGGCTCCTCGAAGCGCTCCGCGAGATCCTGCGCGGCCCGCTGCAACGCGGCCTCGTACAGGCTGAGTTTGCCCGGGAAGTAGTGGTAGACGAGCGGCCGCGAGATGCCCGCGGCGGCCGCTATCTCGTCGATGGAGACCTCGTCGGGGGAGCGGTTGCTGAACAGTTCGAGGGCGACCTCGATCAACTGCCGCCGCCGCTCCTCGACTCCCAATCTGCGCCGCACCCCGGTAGTCATACCGAACACTCTACCGAGCGGATCAGGCCGTCGAGATCACTGGGAGACACTGGCGGGCGACTCGCCTCAGAGATCGAGAACCAGGCGCTCGCCGCGGCAGCGGGAGACACAGATCAGCATCGAGTCGTCGCGCTCCGCGTCCGTGAGCAGCTCGTCGCGGTGGTCGATCTCGCCCTCGACCACCCGCTGTTGGCAGGTCCCGCAGAAACCCTGCTCGCACGAGTAGGCCAGACCCGGCACCTCGGGGCGCAGCGCCGCGAGCACCGTGGTGTCCGCCGCCACCTGGACGACCTTGCCGCTGCGCCGCAGCTCGACCTCGAACGGCCCGTTCCCGTCGGCCGAATTGCGCGGGGCGAAGCGCTCCAGGTGGAGTTCGCGGCCCTCGGGCAGCAGGTCCTCGACCGCCGCCATCAGGCCCTCGGGGCCGCAGCAGTACACGGCGGTGCCGGGCGCGGTGGCCCCGAGCGCGGCCGCGAGGTCGGGCCGCCCGTCCTCGTCCTCGGCGACGGCGGTGACCCGCCCCCGCTGCCCGTCGAGCTTGAGGACGTCCTCCAGGAACGGCATGGAGGCCCGGGTCCGGCCCGCGTAGAGCAGCCGCCACTCGGCGCCGCGGGCCTCGACGGCGCGCAGCATCGGCAGGACCGGCGTGATGCCGATGCCGCCCGCGACGAACAGGTACGCCGGCGCGCCCTCCTGGAGCGGGAACCGGTTGCGCGGGCCGCGGATCTCGACCTCGGCGCCCTGCGCGAGCTGCTCGTGCACCTCGCGCGAGCCGCCCCGCCCGCCGTCCTCGGCCGGTATCAGCCGGGTCGCGACCGTGTACGAGGACGTGTCCTCGGGGTCGCCGCACAGCGAGTACTGCCGGATCAGGCCGGAGGGCAGGACGAGGTCGAGGTGGGCGCCGGGCTGCCACGCGGGCAGGTTCGTGCCTTCCAGGCGGAGCTGGACGACGCCGTCGGCCACCTGCTCGTGCCCGGCGACGAGCAGCCGCAGCGCGCGGGCGCGCGGACGCCCGGACGTCGGCTCCTCCAGGGCCGGCAGCGGCCACAGCGGGGAGTCCTTGATGCGGCGGCGCAGGGCGCGGCGCACGACGAGCGCGGCGCCGGCGACGAGGACGGCCTTGCGCAGCGTGCGGGCCTTCATCGGGCGGCTCCTTCGCGGGCCTCGGCGGCGCGGGCGGCGGGCGACGACGCGAGGTAGGCGACGGCCTGGTCGGTGTCGCCCTCCTGCTCGGGGTGGTAGTCGCGGCTCAGGTAGCGCGGGATGGACCGCAGCATGTCGGGCGTCGACGGCAGCACGCCCTTCTTGCCGCCCTGGTAGAAGGCCTTGAACGAGGCCTTGCCGTCCAGGAGCGTCGGGTCGTTCTCCATGAAGAAGCGCGCGCCGCGCTGCCACAGGAACATCAGGGCGGCGAACGCGGTGGCCCAGGTGCGGGCCCGGCGCCGGTAGCTGCCGTCGAGGTGCATGAACAGCTCGAAGGCCACCGAGCGGTGCTCGACCTCCTCGGCGCCGTGCCAGCGCAGCAGGTCCAGCATCATCGGGTCGGCGCCGCGCCGGTCCAGTTCCTCGGCGTTCAGCACCCAGTTGCCGAGGAACGCGGTGTAGTGCTCGATCGCCGCGATCAGCGCGACCCGCTCCATCAGCCACCACTGACGGGCCTTGCCCGGCGGCAGCGTCCGGTCGGCGAGCAGCTTCTCGAAGAACCAGTCCACCTGCGCGGTGTACGGCGTCGGGTCCAGGCCCTGCTCGCGCAGGTGCGGCAGCACCTCGTCGTGGGCCTGCGCGTGCATGGCCTCCTGGCCGATGAAGCCGATGACGTCCTCGCGGAGCCGGTCGTCACGGATGAAGGGCAGCACCTGCTTGTACACGTGCACGAACCAGCGTTCACCCGCGGGCAGCAGGAGATGCAGCACATTGATGGTGTGCGTGGTGAACGGGTCGTCGGGCAGCCAGTGCAGGGGAGTCTTGTCCCAGGCGAAGGACACCTGGCGTGCCTTCAGCGTGACGCGCTTATTAGACATGCCGTCAATGTACTGAGCGGTAGAGCGCCTGGACACCCCCCGGAACCGACTTTCTTTACGTGATCGTCAGCAAGATGCCGGCCCGGGAGTAGTCCGGATGCCGGCCCGGGAGCGGTCCGGATGCCCGCCCTGGACCGGCCCTCGGATCAGCCCAGCGGGTCGATCCGCACCCCGTCCCGGGTCCGCCCCGACAGGCTCGCCTTCGTGCCCCGTGCCACCCGCACCGCCAGCGTCGGCCCGCTCCCCGTCGTGCCCGCCGCCGTCACCGAGCCCAGGCCCGGACTGCCCGCCGCGACCAGGTACCAGGTCCCGGCCCGCGACTTCCAGCGCACCCCGGCGAGCACCCGAGGGTCCCGGCCGCCGCACGCCGGGGCGTTCTGCGAGCGGGCCGCCACCACCGCCCCGGCCACGCCCGGCGCCCGGAACAGGGCCAGGGTGCGCGGACCGCCGCCGCGCCAGGTCTCGGCCCGGGTGCACACCCAGCGGGCCTCGCCGCCCGCCTCGGGCAGCGGCTGGCGCGCGTACGCCCACGCGTTCACGGAGCGGACCCCGTGCGAGCGGGCCGCGGCGAGGGAGCAGGCCGTCGCCGACCAGTCGCCGGGCCGGGACTCGCGCGGCGCGTCCGGGCGCCCCGCCGTCAGATGCGCGGGCACCAGCTCGCCGAGGTCGGTGGCGAGCCGGGTGCCGTCGGCGTCGGTGAGCGCCAGCGCGTTCCACCCCGTGCAGGACGCCGAGACGGCCGGGCTCGGGAACGGGGCCGTGACCCCGTCCTTCGTCCGGGCCAGCCGGCGCGGCGCCGCGTCCGGCGCCAGCAGGTCCCGCACGGCCGCGCCGGTCACCCAGGGGGCCGTGAGGTAGCGGACGTTCCCGTCGGTGCGGTCGACGATCACCGCGCCGGACTCCGGGGCCGCCGCTCCGTCCACCCGCGCGAAGTCGAGCGCGGCGCCGCTCGTCCCGTGCTCCGGCTCCGCGTACCGCACCAGCCGCAGCCCGTCGTGGAACAGCACGATCCGCGCCCCGTCCACCGAGCCCGCGTACAGCAGCTGCGGCGGGCCGGGCGGCGCGCCCGCCGGGGTGCCGGGCGTCGCCGACACCTGGACCGTGCCGCCCGGCCGCGCCCACACCGCGAGCGCCCGGCGCAGCAGCTCCCGGTCGCCGGTCAGCGAGCCCCGCGCCGGCCACACCGAGAAGTCCGTCCGCGCCGAGCCCTGCCACGCCGTCGCCGCGACCCGTGTCAGCTTCCCCGGGTCCAGCGCCGCCTGCGCCGCCGGATTGCGCGCGTACGAGGGCGCCGCCGCACCCTCGGGGCCCCAGCTGTCGCCGGGCAGCCCGAGCAGCGCCCCGCACACCAGGACCGCCGCGAGCCCCGCGACGACCGCCTTCACATGCTGGCGCCGCCGCATCAGGTCCGGCGGCCGCGCGTGCAGCGAGCAGGGGTCGAACTCGGGGGAGGCCAGCAGGGCGGCCGCCTCCGAGCCGTCCTCCGCGCGCAGCCCGCCCGCCTCGGCGAGCGCGGCCGTCACCTCCTCCACGTCGCAGCCCGCCGCCCCGAGCACGGACCGCAGGGCCGCGTCGTCGAGCCGCTCCAGACCGTGCAGCACGTACGCGGCCCGGCCGGGCCCGGTGAGCGCCGACAGCCGCTGGTCCAGGGCCAGTTCGTCGGCGCCGCCCGACTTCGGGAACAGGCGCAGTCCCCACACCTGCGGCAGCAGCGGCGGCAGTTGGGCCCGGCGCGGCCACGCCGCCCGCAGCAGCGGCCGCCCCGCGTCCAGCGCCGCCCGCAGCACCCGCGCCCGCACGTACGCGTACGCGGGATCGGCGGCGCGCCGGGCGTCGCCGCGCTGCGCCGGGATCGACGGGGGCGCCGTCCCCGTACGGCCGCGCGGCAGGGCGCGCTGGGTCACCGCGTGGGCCGTGAGCACCCGGCGGTTGCGGCCGAGCGTCGGCGGCAGCACCAGGTACGCGAGCCGCACGAGCCGCGGGTAGTGCTCGACGAGAGAGGCCTCGGCCTGCTCGACATCGACGACGGTGGCCGCGCCCGGGGGCGGAGCCGGGGACTGCACCTTGGACTGCGACGTCTGCGACTGCACGTTCAGCAGAACGAGTGACTCGTGCGATGGTCACAGTTTCCGCGACGTGATCTACGTCAACCGCCAGCCGCTGAACTCCACTGTTCCGCGCGTCCCGTTGCCCCCGTTCGTCGCGCTCATGAACAGGCCCGTGTCCTGCACCGCCGCCGCACCGGGCACCGTCACGGTCGCCACCGTCCGCCAGGTCGTCCCGCCGTCCGTCGAGCACGCCCCGGTGTACGAGCCGCCCGACCGGGACAGCCGCAGCAGCACCGGCGCCTTGATCCCGGTGATCCGCCTGTACGTGTCCAGCGTCCCGTCGCCGTTGGAGTCGTAGGACAGCACGACACCGTTGGACGGGGTCACCGAGAGGTTCAGGAAGCCCTGCGCGCCGGGCGTGGCGAGGGAGTTGCGCACGATGATCCCGGCCCGCGCCCAGGCGCCGGTCACCGCCTGCGTGTCCACCCGCAGCTCGGCCGCCGAGCCGTCCGTGAACGCCGCCGCCCGGTACGCCGTGCCGAACTCCGTCGTGCCCTTCCACAGGTCCGCGCCGCCGCCGTCGATCGCGAACCGGTCGTCCAACTGCCCGAACACCGCGGCGTTGCCGGAGTAGGTCCGCCATCCCGCCTCCAGTGGTCCCGCCTCGAAGAGCGTGCCCCGGTGCGCGTACGTGACCCGGTCCTCGCCCAGCGGTCCGTACTCCACGTCGATCGTGTAAGGCAGCGGGCGCAGCGGCCGGTCCAGCGGGGTGCCCGGCGCGCTCGCCCGCCAGGCCACCGTGCCCTCGCCCGCCGGCTCCACCCGCTCCAGCGAGGTGGCGCCCTCGGGCTCGGCGTCGAGCCCGGACAGCGCGAAGTCGACGCGGCCCGTCGCCCGCAGCCCGTTGACGTTGCGGAACGTGGCCGCCACGCGCGCGTGCCCGCCCGGCGGGAACGCGGCGGGGTCCGCCGACACCTTCAGGGTGCCCTGGTAGGGGGCCCGCGCGAGCACGTCCCGCACCCGGTCGGCCGTTTTGTACGCGTCCCCGTACGGCCGCAGCGGATAGTCCTTGCGCTCCCGCGTCCACGGCTCCTCGAACGCGAACCAGTCGACGGCCGCCGGGGCCTCGCCGCGCGCCAGCGCGTCCTCGAGCGTGTCCAGCCACTTCTGCCAGCGCGGCAGGTAGAAGTCGGCCGTCAGGCCCTGCCATTCGCGGTTCGCGTACTCGTGCAGATGGCCCGGGTCCGAGGTGGCCCGGTCGCCCCACACCGTGATCAGCACCTTCGCGCAGCGCTCGAACTCGGCCCGCTCCGCCTCGCTCGTCGCCATCGCCCGCGCGTCCTGGATCCACGGGCCCAGCAGGAACGCAGGATCGGTGCCGGTCACGTCGTCCGAGAGCCGCATCAGCTTCAGCCACAGCGTGGACAGCGCCTTGAACGCGGCCGCGTCCTTCGCCCCGTACGCCGCCTTCAGCTGCGGCAGCAACTGGCGGCTGCGGTGCGCGAGCGCCTGCCGGGCCACGTCCACCAGGTCGTAGCGGTAGGCGGCGCTGCCCCGCAGGCTCCCCGCCACGCCCAGGAGCCCGGCGAGGGCGGCGTCGAAGCGGGCCGGATCGTAGGAGAGGGCGTTCGGCGCGTAGTAGGCGGCGCTGTCCGCCGCCAGGTCCGGGCGCGCCGCGAACAGCGAGTCGTGCGGGTCGGACCGCTCGCGCGCCGTGTGCCGGTACGCCGTCTCCTGAAGTGCCCGCCACGCGGCGCGGGCGTCCTTGTCGTCCTTCCCGTACCGGAAGCCCGCGTACCCGTCGAACCAGGCGGGCAGGTCCAACGGGTCCTCGGTCCAGGCCAGTTCGGACCACAGCTCGAACGCGGCCGGATCGCGGTCGGTGCCCTCCGGCATGTACGCCGTGCCCGTGAGCGCGCTGCCCGGCTTGTCGCGCCAGGCGAAGAACTTCTCGTTCCAGATGTGCGCGCGGGCCCCGATCGTCGTACGCCCGCCGAAGTTGGGGATCGTGCCGAACGTGTACGGGGTGCCGCCCCAGTCCTCCTCCCGGTCCGTCACCGACGTGAACCGGTCCGAGACCCCGTCGACGATCAGCATCCGCCGCTTGTCCACGGCGTCCAGGAGCGCGGGCAGCGGATTCGCCTCCCAGCCCAGGATCACCCAGACGGCCCCCGGCCGGTTCCGCTGCAACGCCCGCTCGACGCCCCGCGCCGCGTCCCCGACCGGCACGTCACCGGCCGTGCCGCCCTCGTGCAGCAGGTCCATCTTGAACGCGTCGACCGCCCCGAACACGTCCCGCTGGTGTCCGTAGAAGGACCCGGCGACCCGTGTGAACGCGTCCGTGCGCGGATCCAGCCAGTCCGGCCGCTCGAAGCCGTGCCACACGCCCTGCGGCACCACATGCGCGTCGCCGCCGTTCCGCTCGACGAACCCCTTCGGCACGTGCCCGTAGTAGCCCGGCAGCACCGGCCGCATCCCCAGCTCGCGCAGCCGGTCCGCGATCCGGCGGCCCAGCGCGGCGCGGTCCGCGATCAGCTCCGGCGAGAGCGGGCCGCCGTACCCGGAGAGGTTCTGCAGCAGCCACCACGGCTGGTGCGAGGGCGCCGGCAGCCAGGCCCGCGCCTCCGCGTCGCTGTACCCGAAGTCCTTCAGGACCCGGTGGTAGACGGCCTCCATGCCCGCGACGACCAGCACCTCGTTGCAGCCGTGCAGCGCCAGGACGTCGATCATCCGCTCCCAGTACGCCCACCCGGCGAACGGCGCCGTGTAGCCGTCGTTCGTGTCGTTCAGGGCGAACCGGTGGGGCAGCGCCGTCGAGCGCTCCAGCGGCCGGTCCGGCGCGGGCAGCCGGTCCGGCAGGTCCAGCTGGTCGCCGTTCCAGGCGATGTGCGCCCCGCACGTGTACTTCAGATACCAGTGGACCCCGGCCAGCAGCACGGCCGGGGTCGTCCCCTCCACCTCGACGCGGCCCGTCTCCCCGGTCACCCGGAACCGGTCGCCGCCGCCCTGACCGGGCGTCAGTCTCAGCCGGAACTGGTCCGCGTGCCGCGGCAGCCGGCGGTTGAGCGCGGCACGCGCCGCGTCCGTATCAAGCGCCGGAGCCGCGTGTGCGGGCGCCGGCAGGGCGAGGCCGCCGAGGGCCGTCCCGAGTCCGATGGCACCCGCCGTGCCGAGGACCGTGCGTCGCGTCGGTGCGGACATGCGTGGATTACCCCCTGCGTCGCGAATGGTGCGGCGCACGTTAACCGCAGGCACGCGGGTGCTCAACGGTGTGCGCGGAGTCGGCGAGAACGTGTCGCAGTCCCGGGCACCACGAGACAGGAGGGCCGGATGAGGTACGGGACGAGGACGGGCTTGCTGGGGATCGCGGTCGCCGGGGCGCTCGCCGTCGCCGGATGCACGGCGGGGGAGCCGGAGCGGCCGCAGGCCCCCCGCGCGGCGACCGGCACCCTCGAACAGCTCGCCCGCCGCGCCGGCTGCACACCCGACGTGCAGACCGACGCGGCGGACCTGCGCCAGGCCAACTGCGGCTCGGGGAGCGGCCGTTACGTCCTGGCCACCTTCGCCACCGACCGCGGCCGCGCCGAGTGGCTGGACGCCGCCGACGACTACGGCGGCACCTATCTCGTCGGCCGCCGCTGGGTCGCCGCCGGCCCCGAGCGGGTCGTGACCGCGCTGCGGGACCGGCTCGGCGGGGCCGTGGAGCGCTCCTCGGCGCACCACGGCCACCACTGACAGGGCGTCACCGGCAGCGGTCGCCCCGGTTGATGCAGGCGGCCACCCGCCGCATCAGCCGCTCGTCGAAGACGTTGATGAAGTCGCCGTGGTCGGTCACCGGCTTGTGCAGCTGCTCGGGGAACGAGTCGACCGCGAAGCCGGGCCCCGGCGGTACGTCGTACACGATCCGCTGCACGAGCTGCGGGATCGCCTTGAACCCCTCGGGGCAGGCGCCCGTGCGCGGGTCCTCGAACGCCACGTGCGTACGGTGGTTGGCGCTGTCCGTGTTCACCCCGTCCCAGCAGCTCTGGAAGCGGAAGGTGCGCACGACCCGCGAACCGTCCGGGCAGACCGGGTACTTGTCCTTCAGCTGCCGGTCCTCGAAGCCGGTGCAGCTCCACGACGCGTTGGCGTTCGCGTCACCGTTGGTGAAGGCCTTCGCGTCGCCGGTGATGATCCGCAGGAAGCGCGGCATCGGCACGACCTTCGAGACCGGACTCCCGTCGAACCTCAGCGTCACCGACGCGGGCGTCTGGATCTCGCCCACGTTCTGGTCCTTGCCGCCGCCGTCCGCGCCCGCGTCGTTCTCGTCCTCGCCGTTCTGCAGCCGCAGCACCGGCCAGTAGTACGTGGACCGGTCGCCCTGGTTGCGGCAGCTGGTGTCACCGGCCGCGAGGTCGTCGTCGCTCGAGAACGCGTCGGTGGCCTGGTTGCCGACGTAGTCGTGCATGTGGTGGGCGCCGTTGCTCACGCCGGGCGCGACGATCACGTTGTCCGGGTTGAACTTGCCGTTCTCGTTGCGCCCGCACTTGGTGGTGAAGCTGCCGCGGGAGGCGCCGCGGCGGTTGCGCGGGGCCTGCGCGTTCGGCTGCACGGACTCGATGTCGGCGAAGTCGCTCGCCTCGGGCCCGTTGCCCCCGCCCGGTGGCCCCGGGCTCGCGGAGGGCGCGGGCGCGTCCGACGCCCGCCCCGTGCACGCGGCCATCGCGTCCAGCCCGTCCGGCGGCTGTCCGCCCGCCCGCCGGATGTCCTCGGCGATCCGGCCGAGGACGGCGGTGCGCTGGTCCTCGAGCGGGCCCAGAATGCTGTTGTCGACGAACTGCGGGTCCCGCGCGGCCGCGTCCTGGTTGTCCGCGAGCCGCTGATAGGCCTCGGTGATCTGCCGGTCGAGCGCGGCGAGTTCACCGTCGACCTCGCCGCGTGCCGCCTCCGGCACGTCGGCCAGCGCGGTCCCGACGTCCGGACAGTCGATCGTGGCCACCACCTGGCTCACCTGCTCCGTCTCCTGCGGGTCCTCTTCATGGGCCGACGCGTACACGTTGACCGCGGCCAGCCCACCCCCGCCCAGGAGCAGCGCGGCCGACGCGACGGTCATGCGCGTCGCCAGCGAAGAGCGCCTTTTCCTTGAGGTCCTTGAGGTGCGTCCCATGGGACTACGTACGTGAGAAGGGGCCCCTGCGTTCAACCGGCCCTGAACCGCGGTGCGTTCAGCGGCTGTCGAGGTACCGGAGCACGGCCAGCACCCGCCGGTTGTCGTCGTCGGACACGGGCAGGCCGAGCTTGAGGAAGATGTTGGAGGTGTGCTTGGCGATGGCGCGCTCGGTGACCACGAGCTGCCCCGCGATCGCCGCGTTCGAGCGGCCCTGCGCCATCAGCTCCAGCACTTCCAGCTCCCGCGGGGTCAGCCCGCCGAGCGGCTCCTCCACGCCCCGCCGCGCCAGGAGCTGCTGGATCACCGTCGGGTCCATCGCCGTGCCGCCCGCCGCGACCCGGCGCACCGCGTCGACGAACTGCTCCGCGTCGAACACCCGGTCCTTCAGCAGATAGCCGACCCCGCCGTTCCCGTCCGCCAGCAGTTCACGGGCGTACAGCTGCTCCACGTGCTGCGAGAGCACCAGGACCGGCAGGCCGGGCCGCGCCCGGCGCGCCGCGAGCGCGCACTGCAGGCCCTCGTCCGTGTGCGAGGGCGGCAGCCGTACGTCGACGACGGCGACGTCGGGCGCCAACTCGGCGAGGGCCTTGGTGAGTTCGGGCCCGCTCTGGACGGCGGCCGCGATCTCGAAGCCGAACGCCTCCAGCATCCGCACCAGGCCGTCCCGCAGCAGGAACAGGTCTTCGGCTAGGACAACACGCAAGGGATCTCCATGGTCACCATGGTCGGACCGCCCGCGGGGGAGCTGACGGCGAGGACACCGTCGAATGTACCGAGCCGGCGCTCGATCCCGGCGAGTCCGCCGCCCGCCTCGACCGCCGCACCGCCCCTGCCGTCGTCGGTGACCGCGATCCGCAGCCGGCCGTCCTCGTGCCGGATGTCGACCCAGACCCGGTCCGCGCCCGCGTGCTTGACCACGTTCGCCAGGGCCTCGCTCACCGCGAAGTAGGCCGCCGACTCGACCGGGGCGTCCGCCCGCCCCGCCGTCTCGACGCCGACCTCGGCGCTCACCGGGAGCCGCAGCGCGAGGGCCCGTACGGCGTCGCCGAGACCGCGCTCGGCGAGCACCGGCGGATGGATGCCGCGCACCAGGTCGCGCAGTTCGGTCAGCGCGTCGGCGGAGGACCGGCGGGCCCGCGCCACCATCTCCTTCGCCTTCGCGGGGTCCTTCTCGATGAGCGCCTCGATCGTGCCGAGGTCCATGCCCATCGCGACGAGCCGGGCCTGCGCCCCGTCGTGCAGATCCCGCTCGATGCGCCGCAGCTCGGCCGCCGACGTGTCCACCGCGTCCTTGCGGGTGTCCGTCAACACCCGCACGCGCTCGGCGAGTTCGCCGTCGGCGGGCACGAGCACGGCCCGGGCCAGCTGGAAGTGCGCCTTGAGCAGCGCCGGCGCCACGAACAGCGCGACGCCGAGGAACACCGTGGCGAGGAGCGCGGCGAGCAGCGCGGTGTCCTGCCCGGAGACCGGCACGAACGCGTACCACCAGCCGATGTGCGTGCCGTCCGTGAAGACCCGCCACAGCCCGGCCGCGAGCGCGTACCCCTCGACGGGGTAGAGGACGAGCGCGGCGGGCAGCAGCGCCGTCGCGAACCCGGCCGTCATGTCGACGGGCAGCCAGCGCAGGTCCCGCCAGGTCGCCGGGTCCCCGAGCATCAGCCGGCAGCGCGTCACCTGCCCGAGCACCCCGCCGGGCAGATCGGCCGGAAACGGCCGGTACGCCGCCGGGATCCGCACCCCGCACCACTCGGCGGCGACGGCCCGCCGCCAGTTCGCCCAGTGCCGTACGAGGTCCAGGATCCAGGGGGTGGTCAGCGCGCCGACGCCGAGCAGGACGAAGGCCAGTGACAGGACGGTCAGCACGAACAGGGTGACCGACCCGGCGAACCCGACCACGGCCAGGGCCAGCCCCCGCAGTCCCGCCACCACGGCGCTCCGCGCCCTCGTACCCATTCCGCTGCTCCGTCCACCGGCCCGACCGTTCCCCCACAGTGTCGCGGGCGTGGCGCCGCCGCGTCAGGGGGGAACGGCACCCGGCCCGGGGGTGTCACTGGGTACACCCCCGGGCCGGTCCGTGCGGATCAGCGGCCGGCGGGCGGCGCGTACTTGTAGCCGACGCGGCGGACGGTCTGGATCGTCCGGCGGTGCTCGGCGCCCAGCTTGCGGCGCAGCCGGGCCACGTGGACGTCCACGGTGCGGCCGTCGCCGACGTGCCCGTAGCCCCACACGGTGGTGACGAGCTGGTCGCGGGTGTGCACCCGGTGCGGATGCGCGACGAGGTGGGCGAGCAGCTCGAACTCCAGGTAGGTCAGATCGAGCGGGCGTCCGTCGACGGCGGCGGTGCGCTCCCCGCCGTCGATCGTGATGAGCGTGTCACCGGAGGCGGCGGGCGGCGCGGGCTCCTCGGCCGGGGGCGCGGTGAGCAGCGTCTGCTGGTCGGCCGGGACGAGCACCAGGTAGCCGATCATCGGCGGCCGGCCGGGCAGTGCGGGCAGCGTGTGCGGCGGGGCCGGCAGCAGGGTGGCGCCCGGCGGCAGGAAAGCGGAGACGTCGAGCTGCGGTGCGGGCGGGGCGACCTCGTCCCGCTCGACGGCGCGCAGCCGGTGCCGGGCGGGAGCGGGGGAGTGGGCAACGGGGAGCGGGCGGGCGTGTGCCATGGAAGGTCAACTCTTTCGCGCGAGAGGCCGTCTGGGAGAGGACGTACGTCATGCGCGCCGACCGAAGGCCGTGCGACCCGTGCGGGACGGGGAACGGCGTTAGAGGGCCTGCGCGTTCGTCGCGCGGCAACACACACGGTCGAAGTCGTGGTGCTGGCGGGAAGGCCAGAACGGCTCAAGGTCGTGACGACCTTGCGCGCGGGTGTTCTGGAAGTCGGCCATGCCCTTATTGAAGCAGATGGAGTACGGGAACAAGAGGGCGCCCGCTGAAGAAGCGGGCGCCCAGGTGCTGCTCATGGCCGGAATCAGACCTGGCCGGCCTTCTCCAGGGCGGCGCAGCAGGTGTCGACGAGGAGCCGGGTCACGACGTACGGGTCGACGTTGGCGTTCGGGCGGCGGTCCTCGATGTAGCCCTTGCCGTCCCGCTCGACCTGCCACGGGATGCGCACGGAGGCACCGCGGTTCGAGACGCCGTACGAGTACTCGTTCCACGGCGCGGTCTCGTGCAGGCCGGTGAGGCGGTCGTCGATGCCGGCGCCGTAGTTCTTGACGTGGTCCATCGGCTTGGAGCCCTCGCCGAGGGACTCGCAGGCGGTGATGATCGCGTCGTAGCCCTCGCGCATCGCCTTGGTGGAGAAGTTGGTGTGCGCGCCCGCGCCGTTCCAGTCGCCCTTGACCGGCTTCGGGTCGAGGGTCGCGGAGACCTTGAAGTCCTCGGCGGTGCGGTACAGCAGCCAACGGGCCACCCACAGCTGGTCGGAGACCTCCAGCGGGGCGAGCGGGCCGACCTGGAACTCCCACTGGCCGGGCATGACCTCGGCGTTGATGCCGGAGATGCCGAGACCGGCCTTCAGGCAGTTCTCCAGGTGGGCCTCGACGACGTCACGGCCGTGGATCTCGTCGGTGCCGACGCCGCAGTAGTAGCCGCCCTGCGCGGCGGGGAAGCCGCCCACGGGGAAGCCGAGCGGGCGGTCGCCCTCGAAGAAGGTGTACTCCTGCTCGATGCCGAAGATCGGCTCCTGGGCGCCGAAGCGCTCCTCGATCTCGGCGAGCGCGGCACGCGTGTTGGAGGCGTGCGGCGTCATGTCGATGTTCAGGACCTCGCACATGACGAGGACGTCGTCGCCGCCGCGTATCGGGTCCGGGTACACGGCGACGGGCTTGAGCACGAGGTCGGAGGCGTGGCCCTCGGCCTGGTTGGTCGACGAACCGTCGAAGCCCCACAGCGGCAGCGTGTCCAGGCCGCCCGGCGTACCGGCCATGACCTTCGTCTTGGAACGAAGCTTGGCCGTCGGCTCGGTGCCGTCGATCCAGATGTACTCAGCCTTGAACGTCACGGGGCCACTTCCTCGAGGAGCAGGTCGCTTGCTGCTCCGCAGACTGTCAACAGGCGATTTCCCGGCCGTTGCCCGTTTGTGAACCCCGTGTTACCGACCGCGCGCCTACTTCTCGCGACTGAGGGCGTCCCGTACGGCCTCCTCGGTGCGGGCCACCACGGCGGTGCCGTCCTCGGCGGTGATGATCGGGCGCTGGATGAGCTTGGGGTGCGCGGCGAGGGCCTCGATCCAGCGGTCCCGGCTGCCGGCCTCCTTCGGCCAGTCCTTGAGCCCGAGCTCCTTGGCGTCGGCCTCGCCGGTGCGGGTGATGTCCCAGGGCTCCAGGCCGAGCCGGTCGAGGACGGCGCGGATCTCGTCGGGCGTGGGGACGTCCTCCAGGTAGCGGCGGACGGTGTAGTCGGCGCCCTCCGCGTCGAGCAGGGTGAGTGCGCTGCGGCACTTCGAGCAGGCCGGGTTGATCCAGATCTCCATGGCTCCACCCTAGCTTCGAATCGGCCCTCAAATGCCGTCTGGCCAGCGGCTATTGTCAGTGGTCGGCAGTAGAATAGAAGCAGTGTTCGAGAGCTTCGGGGGCTCTCGACTCCGCGACAGGAGGATGCCTGTGACCGCCACTGCCGCACCGCTGTTCGATCTGCCGTACGCACCGCTCGCCAAGAGGCCGCTCCCCGCGGGGCGCCCTCGTGACTGGTACATCACCCACAACCGCCGCCTCAAGGCCATGCGTCTGGCGATCGCCCTGCTGGACTCGGGCATCTACCTTCCGCAGAACGCCCACAACCGGAGGATCCGGGCGACGGCCGAGCTCATCGGCATCCGGCCGCCGTCCGACACGACGTGCCACATGGTGCGCACGCTGATGCGGTACGCCCGCTGATCCGTGCCCTCCCTGACCGGGGGCGGGTGGCGACGCCGGGGCGGCGGTGTGGATTGCGGGGGGGGGGGC
>NZ_JBHYTK010000072.1:17633-21069 GCF_042749255.1 Streptomyces sp. NPDC059524
CGGTTCTTCGTATGCCGGGTGCGGGCCGGTGGGGGCTGGTCGCGCCCCGCGGCGGAGCCGCTGATGGACACAGCCCCGCGCCCCTGAAGGCATGCGGCTTCGCCGCGCCTTCCCCGGCAGCAGGCGCCCCGCGTCTTGATCGGGGAAATGCGGCGCGAAGCGCCTGCATTTCAGGGGCGCGGGGAACTGCGGCGACCAGCCCCCACCGGCCGGCAGACGCAGCACCCGCCCCCCCCTAGGCCGCCCCCAGCTCCCGCTCCAACGGAGTGCGAAAGCGCGGGGTCACCCGGACCCCGGCCAACCAGGACCCGAGCCGCCCCGCCTCCGAGGCGACAGCCTCCCGCGCCTCCCGCCCCCCGAAGCCATCGAGCAGCCGCCACACCACCTCACCGCCGTCCCGCTGCCCCCAACCCCCCACGATCCGCCCGCCCCACCACACCGTCGGCCCGATGTTCCCGCTCCGGTCGAACAAGGCCCCCCGCACCTCGTCCGGGCAGTACCACTCCCGCTCCTGCCACCCCATGGCCGTAGGATCCAGCCCCGGCAGGAACGCGGCGCAGGGCGCGACCTCCCCCGGCCCCTCCACCGCCTCCGGCATGACGAACCCGGCCCCGCCCCCGTCCAGGGACACGGCCACGGCCCCGACGGCGGCGAGGGCCCGCCGTACCTCTGTCACCTTCCACCCCGTCCACCACTTGAGGTCCGCCTCCGTCGCCGGCCCGCACACTGCCAGCCAGCGCCCCAGCAATTCCGCCTGCGCCCCGGCGACCGGCAGCTCCGCGTGCGGCGGCGCCACCTCCCAGCGGAACTGCGAGGACGTCCAGGACCCGAGCGGCCGCCCCCGCACGACCCGCCCCTCGACCCCGAGCACCCGCATCAGCCGCGACGACACGGTCTGCAGCGCCTCGTAGCTCTTGCCGCGCCCGTACGTGAACTGCTCCCTCAGGCGCGGCTCGTCCTCGCAGAGCTCGTTCACCGTCGCCTGCCCGCGCCGCGCGAGCGCGGCCAGCGCCGACTCCTCGACCCCCTCCAGCCACCCCGGGGTGAGCCGCCCGTCGCTGCCCGCCGCCATCTCCTTGAGCAGCCCCGCCCGCGCCTTCGCCGCGACGGCCAGCCCGGTCGACGCGTGCACCGTCGCGGCCAGCTCCGTGGGAAACACGAACACCGTGTGCCGCATCCCGTGCATCCGCACCAGCGTCCGGTCCTCGTAGAGGGCCCGCTCCACGTCCGCGACCGTCCCGCCCGGATCCGCGAGCCGCGCCCCGACCGCCAGATACACCGTCGCCGGATCCGTCCCGTGCAGCGCCACGAGCGACCGCGCGACGTCCTCGGCGCGCTCCGCCCGCGCGGCGGGGGACAGGCGATGGGCGAGCACGAGCCGGGCCCGCCGCTCCTCGGTACCGATGTGCCGTGTCGTCATGGGGCCATCCTGCCCGCACGTCACCTGTTCGGCCCCCATGGCATGCGGGTACCCGCCGTCCGGCCGTTGACTGGGTCCGAGCCGTACCGGCGGGCGGACGAGCAGAGGTGGGTGGTCGGCATGACGGCGACACGATGCGCGGCGCGGGCCACGGGCGCGGCCCTGCTCGCGGCGGCCCTGGCCGTCGGCGCGACGGCCTGCTCGGACGACGACACCAGCCCCTCCGACGTCGCCTCCAAGGGCGCCGACATCCTGGCGTCCGCGACCGCCGAGGCCCAGAAGAAGTTCGACGAGTTCAAGAACGGCGTCGACGCGAAGAAGGACGTGGAACTCGGCGACGTGTCCAAGGAGGACGGCCGCGCCACGGCCCCCGTGACCGTGAAGAACACCGCCGACGCCAAGAAGTCGTACCTCGTCCTCGTCACCTTCCGGGACTCCGGCGGCAACCGCCTCGACGCCGTCGCCGTCCAGGTGAACGACGTCGGCGCCGGCGCGTCGAAGAAGGCGACCGCCCGCAGCCACCGCTCCCTCGGCGGCGACGTCACCGCCGAACTCGACCGCGCCCTGAGCCACTGACCCCCGGCGGCCATGACCAGCCCCGCCGAACGCGCAGCCCAGGGCAAGCGCGCCCGCAAACACCTCGCCCGCTCCGCGCACGGCCCCTGGATCCCCGCCGCGGACCGCCCCGACCCGGTCGTCGTCCTCGAACGGCAGGGCGCCGACCGCCTCCCCGACCTGCTCCCCATCCGCTACGGCCGGATGTCCGCGAGCCCCTTCGCCTTCTATCGCGGCGCCGCAGCCGTCATGGCCGGCGACCTCGCCGCGATACCCCACACCGGCCTCAGCGTCCAACTCTGCGGCGACGCCCACCTGCTGAACTTCGGCCTGTTCGCCTCACCCGAGCGCGCCCTGCTCTTCGACCTCAACGACTTCGACGAGACGTACCCCGGCCCCTTCGAATGGGACGTCAAACGCCTCGCCGCCTCCGTCGTCGTCGCCGCCCGCGACAACGGCCACTCGGACAAACAGGCCCACCGCGCCGCCCTCGCCGGCACCCAGGCCTACCGCACCAACCTGCGCCGCCTCGCGGGCCTCGGCGAACTCGCCGTCTGGTACGAGCGGATCGACGCGCAGGACCTGCTCCCGCTGATCCGCTCCGCCCGCGACCGGCGCCGCGTCGAGCACACCCTCGCCCAGGCCACCCGCCGCACCAGCCTCCACGCCCTCGGCAAACTCACCGAGACCACCCCCGACGGCCGCCGCCGCATCGTCCACGACCCGCCGCTGCTCCAGCCGGCGGGCGTCACCGACGCCGCCGCGATCCGCAAGATGTTCGGCGACTACCGCTCCACGCTCACCGAGGACCGGCGCCGCCTCCTGGACCGCTACCGCTTCGTGGACGCCGCCCGCAAGGTCGTCGGCATCGGCAGCGTCGGCACCCGCTGCTTCATCGTGCTCCTCGCGGGCCGCGACGCCGATGACCCGCTCTTCCTCCAGATCAAGGAGGCGACCCGCTCCGTCGTCGAGGAGCACACCCCGTACCACGGCCCCTATCTCCACCCGGGCCACCGCGTCGTCGCAGGCCAGCGCCTGCTCCAGGCGGCGAGCGACATCTTCCTCGGCTGGATGACCGGCCCCCAGGGCCGCTCCTTCTACTGGCGCCAGCTGCGCGACATGAAGGGCTCCGCGGACGTCGGCGTCATGCGCCCCGAGGACCTGCTCGCCTACGCCCGCCTGTGCGGCACCGCCCTCTCCCGCGCCCACGCCCGCTCCGGCGACCGCATCGCCATCGCCGCGTACCTCGGCGGCTCCGACACCTTCGACCGCGCCGTGGCCGCCTTCGCCCTCCACTACGCCGACCAGACCCTCCGCGACCACGCCACCCTCATGGACGCGATCTCCTCCGGAGTCCTCACCGCCGCCCCCGGCATCTGACAGCACGAAGGCCCCCCCCCCCCCCAAGGAGACCGGCGGCGCCCAACCAAAGTCCACGGGAACGCCGAAGTGTGTGATGAT
>NZ_JBHYTK010000072.1:21079-37083 GCF_042749255.1 Streptomyces sp. NPDC059524
AGCCGCCCCCCTATCCCCCCCTGACCCCCCCCCCCCCCCCCCCCAAGCCCCCCCCACCACGCCCCCCCCCCCCCCCCGCCCCGCGCCCGCCTCTCAGCTCAGGACCTCGGTACGGCCTAGAGGTCGAAGTAGAGCTCGAACTCGTGCGGGTGCGGGCGCAGCTGGATCGGGGCGATCTCCTGCGTGCGCTTGTAGTCGATCCACGTCTCGATCAGGTCGGACGTGAAGACGCCGCCGGCCTGCAGGTACTCGTTGTCGTCCTCCAGGGCGGTCAGGACGGCCTCGAGGTTGGTCGGGACCTGGGCGACGCCCGCGTGCTCCTCGGGAGCCAGCTCGTAGAGGTCCTTGTCGATCGGCTCGGCCGGCTCGATCTTGTTCTTGACGCCGTCGAGGCCCGCGAGGAGCAGAGCCGAGAACGCCAGGTACGGGTTCGAGGACGGGTCCGGGGCGCGGAACTCGACGCGCTTGGCCTTCGGGTTCGAGCCCGTGATCGGGATACGCATGGCCGCGGAGCGGTTGCGCTGCGAGTAGACCAGGTTGATCGGGGCCTCGAAGCCCGGGACCAGGCGGTGGTACGAGTTCACCGTCGGGTTCGTGAAGGCGAGCAGCGACGGGGCGTGCTTGAGGATGCCGCCGATGTAGTAGCGGGCGGTGTCCGACAGGCCGGCGTAGCCCTGCTCGTCGTAGAACAGCGGGTCGCCGTTCGACCACAGCGACTGGTGGACGTGCATGCCCGAGCCGTTGTCACCGAAGATCGGCTTCGGCATGAAGGTCGCGGTCTTGCCGTTGCGCCAGGCGACGTTCTTCACGATGTACTTGAAGAGCATCAGGTCGTCGGCCGCGGCGAGCAGCGTGTTGAACTTGTAGTTGATCTCGGCCTGGCCGGCGGTGCCGACCTCGTGGTGCTGGCGCTCGACCTGCAGGCCGACGTTCTCCAGCTCCAGGGAGATCTCCGAGCGCAGGTCGGCGAAGTGGTCGACCGGCGGGGCCGGGAAGTAACCACCCTTGTAGCGGACCTTGTAGCCGCGGTTGTTCTCCTCCTTGCCGGTGTTCCAGGCGCCGGCCTCGGAGTCGATGTGGTAGAAGCCCTGGTTCGCGGAGGTCTCGAAGCGGACCGAGTCGAACACGTAGAACTCGGCCTCGGGGCCGAAGTACGCGGTGTCGGCGATCCCGGTGGAGGCCAGGTACGCCTCGGCCTTCTTCGCGATGTTGCGCGGGTCACGGCTGTACTGCTCGCCCGTGATCGGGTCGTGGATGAAGAAGTTGATGTTGAGCGTCTTGTCGCGGCGGAAGGGGTCCACGCGGGCCGTCGACAGGTCGGCGCGCAGCGCCATGTCGGACTCGTGGATGGCCTGGAAGCCGCGGATCGACGAACCGTCGAAGGCCAGCTCCTCGGACGGGTCGAACGCCGTCGCAGGGATCGTGAAGTGCTGCATCACGCCCGGAAGGTCACAGAACCGGACGTCGACCATCTTGACGTCCTGGTCCTTGATGAACTTCTGGACCTCGTCGGCGTTCTGGAACCCGTGCTTCTCGGACATCCAACTCCTCCTACTCCCGGCCCGGGGAGGGGCGGGGTTGCAGCTCGGTCGTCCGGCCAGTGCGGTGGCCGACGCTCGGACCCGACCATAGGCAGACGGGATTTCTCAAGCATGACCCATTTGTTTCGCCGAAGTTAACCGGAGCGGGGGCACCGGACCCCTTCCGCGGCGCTGCCAGTACCGTGGATGCGTGGACAAGAGGGAAGCAATGGGATCGTGGCTGTCCGGGCCCCGCGAGGCCCTGGAGCAGTCGGGCGCGGACTTCGGTCACCGGGGTGAGCAGCTCGGGCTGCCCGAGCACGGACCCGGCTCCATCGCCCGTCCCGGGCGGCGCATCGGGGCGCTCGCCGTGGACTGGGCGCTGTGTCTGCTGATCGCATACGGCCTGGTCACGCACGGCTATGACCAGGCTACGAGCAACTGGGCGCTGCTCATCTTCTTCGTGCTCAGCGTGCTCACCGTGGGGACGATCGGTTGCACCCCCGGGAAGCGGCTGTTCGGGTTGCGGGTCGTCTCCGAGACGGGCGGCCGCCTCGGTCCCGGCCGGGTCCTGGCCCGCTCCGTACTGCTGTGCCTGGCGGTCCCGGCCCTTGTCTGGGACCGGGACGGCCGGGGCCTGCACGACCGGATGGCCAAGTCCGTCGAGGTCCGTATCTGAGCGTGGTGGTCTGCGGGCCGGTGGGGCTTCTCGCGCAGTTCCCCGCGCCCCTGAGATGCACACCCTTCGGGTGGCATCTCCCCGACCAAGGTGCAGGGCGCCTTACATCTGGGGAAGGCGCGGCGAAGCCGCTGCCTTCCAGGGGCGCGGGGAACTGCGCGACCAGCCCCCACCGGGCCCGCACCCGCCGACGCAACCGCACCCCGCACACGAAAAGGCGCCCCGAGCCAAACGGCTCAGGGCGCCATGAGTTCGGGTAGGACAGCGGCTAGCGCCCCCGTCCGCCCCCCTTGGGCATCCGCATACCCTTCGGCATCGGCCCCTTGGGCAACGGCATGTTCGACATCAGGTCACCCATGGCCCGCAGCCGGTCATTGGTCGCGGTCACCTGCGGCCCGGTGAGCACCCGGGGCAGCTTCAGCATGGTGGTGCGGAGCTTCTTCAGCGGGGTCTGGCCCTCGCCGTCGCCCACGATGATGTCGTGCACGGGGACGTCCGACACGATCCGCGCCATCTTCTTCTTCTCGGCCGCGAGCAGCGACTTCACCCGGTTCGGGTTGCCCTCCGCGACGAGCACGATGCCGGCCTTGCCGACGGCGCGGTGCACGACGTCCTGGCTCCGGTTCATCGCGATCGCCGGGGTCGTGGTCCAGCCGCGCCCGACGTTGTCGAGCACCGCGGCCGCCGCACCCGGCTGGCCCTCCATCTGCCCGAAGGCCGCCCGCTCGGCCCGGCGTCCGAAGACGATCGCCATCGCGAGGAAGGCCAGCAGGAAGCCGAGAATCCCGAGATAGATGGGGTGACCGATCAGGAAGCCGATCGCGAGGAAGACACCGAAGGTGACGATTCCCACAGCCGCGAGTACAAGACCGATCTTCGGATCGGCCTTGCGGGTCATCTTGTAGGTCAGGGCGATCTGCTTGAGTCGCCCGGGGTTCGCAGCGTCCGCTGCGGTTTCCTTCCTCGCCATGCCTGAAGTCTACGTGGCCGGGAAGCATCGTCGAGGTTCGGGGCACCGGCCCCGGGCTCGCTCAGCCCTCGGCGACGGCGGAGTCGAGCACCCGCTGGGCCTCGACACGGTCCTTGGCACGGCGGCGGTCCTCCAGGACGGAGGTCCAGGCGTTGCGCCGGGCGGTGCGCTGGCCGCCGCTCATGAGGAGCGACTCCACGGCCCGCAGGGCGTCGGTGAAGGTCGGGATGGCGGTGGCGCGAACGGGCGCGGCCTGCATGGTCGAGGTCCCCCCTCGGGAGCGGTTCACGGTGTGGGCCCCTGTCGGCACGGGTGCACGAGCTGTGATTTCAGGGTCACTCACTGGTGTTACCAGGCCGTGTCCGGACGGTCAAACACCTATGAAGCCTTGATGTGCGCGCTCCGAACACCGACGCGGCCCTGACGGTCCCCTCAACTGCGGGGACGGCCAGGGCCGCGCCGATCCGGCCGCTACCGGCCGGTAATGCTTTGTGCGTGAATTCACACGCGTGGTGTCCTGCCGGTTCAGACGGCCTGCGAGGCCACGTACGCGCCGCGCTTCTCGATGGCCATCTGGTACAGGCGGCCGGCCCGGTACGAGGAGCGGACCAGCGGGCCCGACATGACGCCCGAGAAGCCGATCTGCTCGGCCTCGTCCTTGAGCTCCACGAACTCCTGCGGCTTCACCCAGCGCTCCACGGGGTGGTGGCGCACCGACGGACGCAGGTACTGCGTGATGGTGATGAGCTCGCAGCCGGCCTCGTGCAGCTGGCGCAGCGCCTCGGAGACCTCTTCACGGGTCTCGCCCATGCCGAGGATCAGGTTCGACTTCGTCACCAGGCCGTACTCGCGGGCCTCGGTGATGACCTTGAGCGAGCGCTCGTAGCGGAAGCCGGGGCGGATGCGCTTGAAGATCCGCGGGACCGTCTCGACGTTGTGCGCGAAGACCTCGGGGCGGGACGAGAAGACCTCGGCCAGCTGCTCGGGGACCGCGTTGAAGTCGGGGGCGAGGAGCTCGACCTTGGTGCGGCCGTCGGCGCGCTCGGCGGTCTGGGCGTGGATCTGGCGGACCGTCTCCGCGTACAGCCAGGCGCCGCCGTCCTCCAGGTCGTCGCGGGCGACGCCGGTGATCGTGGCGTAGTTCAGGTCCATCGTGACGACGGACTCGCCGACGCGGCGCGGCTCGTCGCGGTCGAGGGCCTCGGGCTTGCCGGTGTCGATCTGGCAGAAGTCACAGCGCCGCGTGCACTGGTCGCCGCCGATGAGGAACGTGGCCTCGCGGTCCTCCCAGCACTCGTAGATGTTGGGACAGCCCGCCTCCTGGCAGACCGTGTGCAGGCCCTCGGACTTCACGAGGTTCTGCATCTTGGTGTACTCGGGGCCCATTTTCGCCCGGGTCTTGATCCACTCGGGCTTGCGCTCGATGGGGGTCTGAGCGTTACGGACCTCCAGGCGCAGCATCTTGCGTCCGTCGGGTGCGACTGCGGACACGACCGGCTCCCTAAAGCTTTGATTCCTCGGCGTACATCAGGGTACGCCCGTGACATTCATGGCCCTCACGGGTGGCCAACCTGTGGCCCCGGGGCCCTATTCCGGCCGGACCGGTCAGGCGGCGGTGCCGGCTGCGTCCCGCTCGACGACCCGCGGCTTCAAGTCGGCGTTCCCCAGCACGTCCTGCAGGTGCTTCTCCGCGATCGGCAGCACCTCGTCCATGGTGACCTCACGGCCCAGCTCGTACGAGAGCGAGGTCACACCCGCGTCGCGGATGCCGCACGGGATGATCTTGTCGAAGTTCGAGGTGTCCGGGTTCACGTTGAGCGCGAAGCCGTGCATCGTGACGCCCTTGGCGACGCGGATGCCCATGGCGCAGATCTTGCGGTCCTCGTGGCGCTGCCCCGCGTTCGACGGCGCGTACTCGGGGCCGACCAGGCGGTGGTCGAACTCCTCGTCCTCGCTGCTCAGCCGCGGGTCGAAGTCCAGCGAGAGGCCGCCGAGGCCCGTCCGCTCCTCGATCGGGTCGCCCAGGACCCACACGCCGGCCCGGCCCTCGACGCGGGCCGCCGTCACGCCGAACTCGGCGCAGACCGCGATCATCGCGTCCTCCAGGCGGCGCAGGTGCGCGACCACGTCCACCGGGCGCGGCAGCTTCTGGATCGGGTAGCCGACGAGCTGGCCCGGGCCGTGCCAGGTGATCTTGCCGCCGCGGTCCACGTCGATCACCGGGGTGCCGTCCAGCGGACGCTCCTCCGGGGCCGTGCGGCGGCCCGCCGTGTAGACGGGCGGATGCTCCAGGAGCAGACAGGTGTCGGGCACCTCGTCGGCGAAACGGGCGGCGTGCACACGGCGCTGCTCGTCCCAGGCGACCTGGTACTCGACCATGTCCGCACCGAACCCCATGCGGACGAACCGGAACTCACTCACGGCAAGTGCCTCCCTTAAAAACCTTCACCGTGCACATATCGCGCCCCGAGCCACTGTACGTCCGCCCGGATCGCGGGCCGCTGCGTCAGTGACTCCGTCCCATCGTCACACGATCGGATGAAGGCCTGGCCAGAACCCCGCCCAGACCTGGTATCGCCGCTAAATTCACGCCGTTCCAAGGGGGCTGCAGCGCGGCCCGGAAGGCAGGAGACCGCACAGCTGATGACGGAACGACCTCCGCAGCGCACACCGAACCGCCAGCTCGCCGCGCTCATCGCGGAGGCGGGTTTCTCCAACGCGGGGCTCGCCCGCCGCGTCGACCAGCTCGGTCTGGAACACGGTCTCGACCTGCGCTACGACAAGACCTCGGTGACCCGGTGGCTGCGCGGGCAGCAGCCCCGCGGCACCACCCCCGCGCTCATCGCCGAGGTGTTCACCCGGCGCCTGGGCCGCCGCCTGTCCGCCCAGGACCTCGGCCTCGACGCCTGCGCGCCCGTCTACGCGGGCCTGGAGTTCGCCGCGTCGCCCGAGGAGGCCGTGGACATCGTCAGCGGCCTGTGGCGCAAGGACTCCGGCAGCCACGCCGAGCTCCGCAAGATCGCCTTCACCCCCGCCGGGCTCGTCGTGCCCAGCCGGGACTGGCTGATCGGCCGCCCCGACGAGCGCGTCTCCCGCGGCGAGCCCCCGCACCGCGTCCCGACCCAGGGCCGCTCCGCCGTGCCCCGTCAGCGCGTGCAGACCGAGCGCGGCGCCGGACAGAAGGTCTCCGGCGGCGACATCGCGGCCCTGCGCTCGGTCGGCGAGCTGTTCCGCGCCCTCGACCACGCCTACGGCGGCGGCCACGCCCGCCAGGCCTTGGTGCGCTACCTGGAGCACGAGGCCGAGCCCATGCTGCGCGGCACGTACGGGGAGCAGACCGGGCGCAGGCTGTTCGGCGCCGTCGCCGATCTGACCCGGCTGGCCGGCTGGACCTCGTACGACATCGCGGCGCACGGGCTCGCGCAGCGGTACTTCGTGCAGGCGCTGCGGCTCTCGCAGGCGGCCGGGGACCGGGGCTACGGGTCCTACGTGCTGGTCACCATGAGCCGGCAGGCCGTCTACCTCGGGCACGGCCGGGAGGCGGTGCAGCTGGCGCGGGTCGCGCAGCAGGGCGTCGGGGCCGCGGCGCCGCCCGTGGTGCAGGCGCTGCTGCACTCGGTGGAGGCGCGCGGGCACGGGGTGCTCGGCGAGGTGCGGGCCTGCACGGCGTCGCTGGTGCGGGCCGAGCGGGCCCTGGAGGCGGCGCGGCCGGGCGACGAGGTGCCGCCGTGGGCGCGGTTCTTCGACGAGGCCCAGCTCGCCGACGAGTTCGGGCACTGCCACCGGGACCTCCAGCAGTACCGGGCCGCCGCGCAGCACGCCGAGCGGTCGCTCCAGCTGAGGGCGCCCGGGTTCGCGCGCAGCCGGCTGTTCTGCCGCGTCGTCCTCGCCTCCGCCCGCCTCGGCCTCGGCGAGCTGGACTCGGCGTGCGCCCTGGGCGCCGAGGCGGCCACGGCGGCGGCCGACATGCGTTCGGTGCGGGCGCACGAGTACGTCCGGGAGTTCGAGCGGCGGCTCGAGCCGTACCGCGACGCGGGGCCGGTGCGGGGGTACCGGGAGCGGGTCGCCGCGCTGGGGTGAGCGCGGGCGGTGCGGAGGGCCGGTCCTCCGCACCGCCAGGCCGTCAGTCGAGGCCGGCGACCTCCTCCGCGCTCAGCGCCTCGTCCCAGGTCCTCAGGTCGTCCAGGTCGCCGCGCAGGGACGCCTTCTCGGTGCCGACCGAACGCATCGGCAGCGGGATCGAGGCGTCGACCGTGCCGACCCGCTCCCCGTCCGCGTACAGGACGGTGCGACCCGGTGTCGCCACCCAGGTCAGTTGTGTCCAGGTGCCGAGCGGCAGCGTGTAGTCGAAGGAGTGGTCGGCCTCGCCGTACGCGGTCAGGCCGACCCGGCCGGTGCCGTACTGCTGGAGCTTGAGGGCGCCGGCCGGGGAGCTCAGCAGCACCTGGTCGGCGGTGCGGGCCGAGGGGCGCACCCACACCGAGACCGTCCACGGCTCCGCCACGTCGAGCCCGCCGAAGCCGACCCCGTCCCGGTCCGAGTCGAAGCGCCAGGCCTGCCCGTGCACCCCGTCGGCCACCGGCGTCGGGTTGTTGATGATGTACGAGGATCCGGCCAGGTCACCGGCCGCGTCCTCGGCGTACAGCGTGTTGCCGGGGGAGCCCGCGTAGGTCCAGCCGGACGGGTACGGGGCCGGGTCGAAGGTCCAGTGGTGGCTCGGGCGGCCGTCGTCGACGCGGGGGCGCTCCGGCTGCGCGGTGATGCCGGGCGGGTCACCGATCAGGGCGGCGCGGGTGCGGAAGCCGGCGAGGGTGTCCGGGGTCGCGGTGCCGTTCCAGGCGCGGTCGGCGAGGACCGCGCGGGCGCCCGCCATCTGCTGCTCGAAGTACCCGTCCTCGGCCCAGAAGTTGTAGTCCGCCCAGTTGGTGAGACCCGAGCCGAGCATGTCGGCCGCCGTGCTGGGCTGCCAACTGTCGTACATCCACGGCTGGTTCGGATACAGGTGGTGGTAGTTGTTCGGCGTGACGTAGAACGGGCCGATGGCGATCTCGTCGTGGCCGGGGATGACCGGCTCGGAACCGGTGCCCTCCCAGGTGAGGAAGACGACCGGGCCGCGGACCTTCTGCTGCGGGGCCGTCATGTGCTCCGAACCGTTGTAGACGGCGGTGCGGCTGCCGTGCGCGGTGACGACCTCGTCCAGGGTGTTGATGTACCGGTTGAGCAGGTCGCCGAGCGTGGTGACGTCCGGGTCCTTCGCCAAGTAGTCCTGGACGCGCGGGCAGTTCGCGAGCTGGCCCGGCACCTCCTCGGCGCCGATCGAGAAGAGCGGCGCGTCGAACCAGCCGGCGAACTCGTCGACGATCTCCTTCGTCTTCTCGACCGCCTTCTCGCTGGTCATGTCGATGATCCAGTCGGGCGTGAGGTGCGAGTGGGTGTGCGCGGCCGTGCACGCGCCGGGGCCGTCGCCGAAGCCGATGCCGAAGGTGTCGCTGATCGCGGTCGCGTGCCCGGGGATCTCCAGTCCGGGCGTCAACTGGACGTGGTGGCGGGCCGCGAAGGCCTTCAGCTCCTCGATGTCGGCGCGGCTGTAGCTGTGCGCCGGGTCGGCGAGCCCCGGGAACTTCGGGCTGTAGAGCCGGAATCCCTCCGCCTCCGACAGATGCATCAGCAGCGTGTTGAGCTTCTGGTCGCCCATCCTGCGGATCAGGTTCTTCAGGTACGGCATCGACCAGTACTTGCGGGCGGCGTCGATGTGCACCATGCGGACCGGCTGCGTGGGCACGTCCGTGGCGCGGGCCCGGGGGAGCGTGCGGTGCCCGTCCGGGTCGGTGGCGCGCAGGAGTTGGAGCAGGGTGCGGGTGCCGTAGTACAGGCCGTGCGTGGACGCGGCGTCGATGCGGACCGGGCCGTCCGCGCTGTCGAACGCGTAGCCCTCCGCGCCGAGCCGGTCCGCGTCGCGCAGCGCGAGCACGATGTCGCCGGGGCCCGCGTGCGCGGTGTCGCTCCCGATGCTCGGGGCGAGTCCGGTGACCGCCTCGATCTCGGTACGGAGCCGCTCCGCGAGGTCCCCGGTGTCCTGGCGCGCGGGGCCCGGGAACTCGGCGCGGCCCGCGGACAGGGCCCGCGCGTCACGGCTGCGCGGGTCGACCAGGATCCGGGACTTCTCGCTCAGCCGCACCGTGCCGTCGAGCGGGGTCCAGTCGGTGGGCCGGGGCACCACCGCCGGCGGACCGCCCCCCGGATCGTCCGCCGCGGCGGGGAGCACCGGCAGTACAGCTCCGATGAATCCGGCTACCAGGGCGAGGGTGGTGAGGAGCGGACCCGGGACACGTCTGCGCACGACTGCGACCTCCTGGACGGCTGATGGAGCCGACCGTAGAGGCGAGTTGAGGCGGTGACAAGAGATGTGACAGGGGTGCGGGGCCGGGAGGGAAGGCGAGGGAGCGGTGCGAGCCTGAAGGCGCCCGCCCCCGGTTCGTTCCACGGGGACGGGCGCGTCTTGGGGATGATAGGTCCGAGGGGTGACGGACCTTCAGGAGGGGTACGGAGACGGGGACGCGTAGGGGTTCAGGCCGCCGCCTCACCCAGGGGTGGGGCTGTCGCCGGGTGTTCCGCGGGCGGTTCGGCGGACGCGGGGACGGGGACGCCCAGATCGGCGAGGACCGCGTGCGCCGCGCGGCGGCCCGAGTGGAGGGCGCCCTGCACCGTGCTCGTCTCGCGGTGGTCCCCGCACACGTACAGGCCGTCGAGCAGCCGCACCGGACGGCGCGGGTCGTGCGGTGCGGGCATCGTGGGCACGGCCCGGGGCGTGTGGTGCACGGCGAGGGTCTCCCAGCCGGTCGTCGACGTGGCGTAGAGGACCGCGAGCCGGGCGCGCAGCGACGCGGGGTCGGGCGGCGGCCCGAGGACCACCGAGGAGACCAGGGAGCGGCCCGCCGGGGCGCGCGTCGGGTCGACCTGGCTGATCACGGAGGTGTGCGCGAGCGGCCCCGGACGGTCGGCGTCGAGCAGCAACATCGGCTCGGCGAGCGGTGGTTCGGGCACCGCGTGGTGCACGACGGTCACCTCGTGGAAGTCCGGCACGCGCAGCCCCGGCAGCAACTCGGCGGCGGCGACCGCGTCCGTGGCGACGACCACCGTGCGGCAGCGGACCCGGCCGTGCCCGGCGGTCGTCACGGAGTTGGTCGCGACGGAGGTGACGCGGACTCCGGTGTGCACGGTGCCCGGCGGCAGCCCGGCCGCGAGCCGCTCCGGCAGCGCGTCCGCGCCGCCCTCGGGCACGGCGAGCCCGCCGACGGCGTACGCGTGCAGGGCGAGATCGGCGGCCCGGCTCGACGTCGTCAGGTCCGGATCGCACAACAGGGCCGAGAGCAGGGGCCGTACGAAGGTGTGGAGGGTCCGGGACGGCATGCCCCGCTCCGGCAGCGTCGCGCCGACGGGCCGCTCGGGCCGGGCGAGCAGATGCTCGGCCGGGGTCGCCGCGAGACGGGCCAGCGCCGTGCCCAGCCGGGCGTGGTCCAACTGGCCGCCGAGCGGGGGCCGGGGACCCCGCGCGGGCCGGGGGGCGCTCGCCAGGGCGCGCGCCGCGCTGAGTGCGCCCCTCGCGCGCCGGGGCCGGTGCGTGGGTTCCCCCGTGCGGTGCCGGCGGCCCTCGCCGTGCACGAGGACCCCGGGCGCGAAGGGCCGCAGCGCGAGGCCCGCGAGCCCGTCGGTGCCGGGCAGGTCGGGGCAGGACGGGCACGGGCGGTGCGCGGGCGTCAGCAGCTGCCCGGTCCGGTCCAGCCGGAACCCGTCGATCTTCTCGGTGGACATGCGGCCGCCGACGCCGGCGGCGGCCTCCAGGACCAGGACGCTCACACCCGCCCTGGTCAGCTGCTGGGCCGCGGCCAGTCCGGCGACTCCGGCCCCCACGATGACGACGTCCGCGTGCGCGGGCTCAAGCACGTGCCCCTCCCCGAGGTTGCGCGGCTGATGTCTGGGGGCCTCATGCCCCTCGGCGCGGGCCGGTAACAGTCGAGTCCGCGTCGAGCTCGGTCCGCGTGCGTTTCGAGTTCGGATCGAGGTTAGGCGGAGCGCCGCGCGCGGGGAGTCGCGCGTCGGGGCGGCACGGATGCACCGGGCCGCCCGGGAGTGCGCCCCGTCACGCCCGGGGGCGCGTGAGGAGGTGCAGACAGCGGACGACGAGATCCGCGGGGGAGCCGGGTCCGGCGGTGTCGGCGTCGGTCGTCGACCAGGTCTCCAGGGAGATCCGGATCGCGTCCGTCGCGGCGGCCGCCAGCAGCGTGTTCTCCAGCGGGTCGGAGCCGGGCCCGGCCAGCGCGGCCACGACGGGGACCAGCTTCTCCTCCGACTCCTGGTTGACCCGGTACCAGACGGCGCGCAGCGCGGGGTCGTCCGCCGCCGCCCGCAGCAGCGCCCGGGTCCGCTCGAGGCCCTCGCGCGCGGCCTCGCCCGGCTCGGACAGGGCCGCGACGGCCGCCGCCTCCAGCGCCTGGAGCAGCGGGGTGCCCGCGGGGGTCGCCGCGAGCAGCTCGCGCCAGCGGTCGCCGCCCGCCGACAGGACCGGGCCGACGGCGTCCTGCTTGCCGCGGAAGTACCGGTAGAAGGTGCGCAGCGAGACCCCGGCGCGCTGTGCGATCGCCTCCGCCGTCGTCTCGTGGGGGCCCTGTTCCGTGAACAGGTGGACCGCCGAGCGGGCGATCTCCAGCTCGGTCGCGGCCTTGCGGCGTTCGGTCAGGGTACGGCGCTCGATGTTCACCGGACGTAGCCTAACCGGTCCACTGCCAGTACGGCGTGATATGTCACTGTGGCAAAACGTGTCACAAAGTCGTACTGTGCAAGTGAAGGAAAAACAGCGGACCGCCATCCACGGCCCGCGGACAGGAACGAGAGGCGCGCCATGACGAACACGAAGATCCTGAACCGCTACGAGGGACGCCGCGCCCTGGTCACCGGCGGCGGCTCGGGCATCGGCCAGGCCACCGTCCTGCGCATGCTCGCCGAGGGCGGCCGGGTCGTCGCGGCGGACATCAGCGAGGACGGTCTCAAGGACACCGTCGCCAAGGCCGGCGACAACGCCGAGCGCCTCACCACCCTCGTGGTGAACATCGGCGACGAGACCTCCGTACGCGAAGGCGTCGCGGCCGCCGTCGAGACCCTCGGCGGCCTGGACGTGCTGGTCAACGCGGCCGGCATCCTGCGCTCCTCGCACACCCACGAGACCAGCCTCGACGCCTTCGAGTCGGTGATCCGGGTCAACCTCACCGGAACCTTCCTCATGATCCGCGAGTCGATCCCGGCGCTCCTCGAGGGCAACGACTCGGCGGTCGTGAACTTCTCCTCCACCTCCGCGATGTTCGCCCACCCGTACATGTCCGCCTACGCGGCCAGCAAGGGCGGCATCCAGTCCATGACGCACGCGCTCGCCGCCGAGTACGCGAAGCAGGGCATCCGGTTCACCGCCGTCCAGCCCGGCTCCATCTCCTCCGGCATGACCGACGGCTCCGGCGCCAGCAAGCAGTCCGCGGGCCCCGGCCTGCCCGAGGACACCGACTGGTCGCTCTTCGCCAAGCTCGCGCCCGCCCTCGGCCAGGGCTTCGCCGGCCCCGAGACCGTCGCCGGTGTCGTCGCGATGCTCGCCTCCGAGGACGGCCGGTTCATCACCGGCACCGAGGTCCGCATCGACGGCGGGACGCACTTCTGATGACGCCCGCCGAGGTGTTCGGCGGGCGCACCGCCGTCATCACCGGGGCGTCCGCCGGGATCGGCGCCGGGTTCGCCCGGCACGCCGCCTCGCTCGGCATGAAGCTCGTCCTCGCCGACATCGCGGCGGACCGGCTCGCCGCCTTCGCCGACGAACTGCGGGCCGGCGGCGCCGAGGTCGAGGACGTCGTCACCGACGTCTGCGACCCGGCCTCCGTCGAGGCGCTCGCCGAGCGGGCCTACGCGCGCTTCGGCACCGTCGACCTGCTGCTCAACAACGCCGGGATCATGGCCATGGGGTACTCCTGGGAGATCCCGGCCGAGCGGTGGGACGCGGCGCTGCGGGTCAATGTGGGCGGGTACGTCAACGGGATCCGGGCGTTCGTGCCGCGGCTGCTCGCGCAGGGCGGCAAGGCGTGGGTCGTCAACGTGTCGTCGGTCGGCGGATTCCTGCCCAGTCCGCTCATGGCGCCGTACAGCGTCACCAAGTTCGGGGCGCTGGCGCTCAGCGAGTCCCTCGCGTACGAGCTCCAGATGAAGGGCTCCGAGATCCAGGTCTCGGTCGTCTTCCCCGACTCCGTGCGGAGCGAGATATTCCGGGCAGCCGGGCCGGACGCGGAGACGCGGCCCGAAGTCGCCGGGTTCAACGCGCAGTTGCAGGCGCGGGCCGACACGGAGGGGATCTCTCCGGAGGAGCATGCGCGGCGGTGCTTCGAGCAGATCGCCGCGGGGCGGTACTGGGTGCTGCCGCAGCCCGAGATGGTCGAGGCGGCGCTTCAGCCCCGCACGGACATGATCCTCGGCCGCGTCAATCCGACCCTGCGGGTCGAGGTCTGACCCGGAGCGGGTTCTAGGTCTGACCCTGAGCGGGGCGCCGCGGCCGGCCACGGGCGTGTGGTCGGGCGCGGCGCCCCCCCGGCGGGGCCGAGCAACGGTGCCGACCCCAGCGCCGGCGGGGGTGCGCGCGCAGTTGCCCCCGCCCCCGAAGGGGGCCCACCGCCCCCCCCGGGGGGGCGCCCCCCCGCCCCCCCCCCCCGCCGTAGGGGCCGAGCATCGTTGCCGACCGCTGCGCCGTCGTGGTTGCTCGCGCAGTTCCCCGCGCCCCTGAAGGGCGCACTCCGTGCGCCCCCAGGGGATGTGTCGGTCGTGGTCCGGCGTTGGTGGTGGGGCTACGGGGCGGTCGGGGAGCCTGTGTTCACCGGGGTTGTCGCCGTCGAGGCTCGGTCGGCGTCCGGGGCCACCTCGGCGGCGGTCAGTACATAACCCGTGCCGTCGTCCGTCGTGGAGCGGGCGAACACCACCCCGTAGACCCGGCCGTCGGTCGTCAGGAGCGGGCCGCCCGAGTTGCCGGGACGGACCGTGGAGCGGATCGAGTAGATCTCGCGCGTGACGCTGCCCGAGCCGTAGATGTCCTGGCCGCCGGCCCGGATCGTGTCCGCGACCGTCGCCGCCTGCAGATCCAGTCCGCCGTCCTGCGGATAGCCCGCCACGACCGCCGCGTCCCCGCGCGCCGCCGAACCGTCGAAGGGCAGCACGGGCGCCTTCAGGTCCGGCACGTACAGCACCGCGACGTCCTTGTCCGGGTCGAACAGCACCACCTTCGCGGCCAGCGGCCGGCCGACGCCGCCCACCCGCACCGTCGGGTGGTCGATGCCCGCCACCACGTGCGCGTTCGTCATCACGTGCTCCCGCGCGTACACGAAACCGCTGCCCTCGCGGCCCTGGGTGCCCGACGCGCCCTCCACCTTCACCGTGCTCGCCGTCGCCGCCCGCGTCGCCGCGCGCGTCACGCTGTCCCCGGACGGCTTCGCGACCTCGGCCGACGGCTCCTGCGCGAACGGGTCGAAGACCTGCGGGAACCCCGCCGAGGTCAGCGCCCCCGACGCCCGCGCGAACCACGCCGGAGTCGACGACGGCATCGCGTCCTGCACCGTCCCGAGCACCGCCGAACCCCGGATCGCCTGGTTCAGCGCCGTCGACGACGACGCCACGAGCACACTGCCCGCCACCCACGCCACGACCAGCATCGCCACGACGCCCGCCGCGGCCCCGCCGACCCCGTCCGCGACCCGCAGCGGCCCCGGCGCCCGGTCCATCTCCCCGCGCACCCGCACCGCGAGCCGCCCCGCGAGCGCGTGCCCCGCGACCGCCGGGAGCAGTACCCCGAGCACCGCCACCACCGTGGCCGTCGACGTCTCCGCCGTCACCGTCCGCATCACGAACGGCAGCAGCCACACCCCCACCGCGGCCCCGCCCACGAACCCGGCCAGCGACACACAGCCCGCCAGCAGCCCCCGCCGGTAGCCGGACGCGGCGTACACGAGCGCCAGCACGAGCAGCACCGCGTCGAGTACGGAGAAGTGCAGGTTCATATCGGTAATAAACGCCCGGAGCGGCGGGGGCGGTTCCTCCGTTCGGCCCACGTGTGGCCGACCGCACAGGCCGGAACACCGGAACGGGCCGAGAGTGGAAGACGTGCGTGTCCTACGAGTGGTGCTCAGCTGTGTGCCCGGGGCGCTGGCCCTCGGCGCGCTCGTGCTGTGCGCGGTCACGATCCGCCCCGACGGGGCCCGTGAGCCCGGCGCGTCCTCCACCGAACAGGCCGCGGCCCGGCACTACGCCGCCCGGCCGCACATCGTGCCGCGCCGCGTCTGGCTCGCCGGCACCGAGACCTACCACCGTGACCCCGTCCGGTACGCCGACCGCGTCGAGGCGGTCTTCCTGCACCACACCGACACCCCGAACCGCTACGACTGCGCCGACGCGCCCCGCATCATCCGCACCCTGTACGCCGGGCAGGCGGGCGCCAAGGAGTGGGACGACATCGGCTACAACTTCCTCGTCGACCGCTGCGGGAACGTGTACGAGGGGCGGGCCGGCGGGGTCGACCGGCCCGTCATCGGCGCGCACACGCAGGGGTTCAACAAGAACACGACCGGGATCGCGGCCATCGGCACCTTCACCGAGGGCACGCCGGTGCCGCGGGCCATGACGGAGGCGATCGCCGCCCGCGCCCCGGGGTAGCGCGGGCCCCCCGGGGGGGTTCCGCGCGGGCCCCTCCCCCAGGTCTCCAGCCCGTCTCTTATAAACAACAGACGCGGCCCACGATATTCGGGGTGTAGATATCGGGGGT
>NZ_JBHYTK010000072.1:37093-37547 GCF_042749255.1 Streptomyces sp. NPDC059524
CCGCACCGTCGCCGCCTCGATCCTCGGGGCCGCCGGGGAGCAACCCCGCGGGCACGTCCGCCTGGTCTCCAGCAACAGTCTCAGCCGGTTCCCCGCCGGTACGGAGGCGTCGTTCTCGGCGATCTCCGGGCACCGGGACGGGTACGAGACCTATTGCCCGGGGCTTGCCCTGATGTCCAAGCTTCCGGCGATCCGCGATCGGGCGGCGGAACTCCAGGGGCGCTCCCGGTAGTCGGCCGACCGCGGCCCGGTGGGGGCTGGTCGCGCAGTTCCCCGCGCCCCTGAGATGCGCACTTCGTGCGCCCCAGGGGCCCGGTGGTCGCGCCCCGCGGCGGAGTCGCTGATCGGGCACAGCCCCGCGCCCCTGGAGATGCGCACTTCGTGCGCGATCTCCATAGGGGGGGGGGAGAATAGGGGGAAATCGCGCGGCAGGGGGAGGATTTAACGGGCGCGG